>JAKMCZ010000148.1 GCA_022428185.1 Alphaproteobacteria bacterium
CGCGACGCATTTGATAATGCTAGATTACACAACTATTGTTTGAAACCTAGCAAATTTTCAACCTTTGAGATGTTTAGTTTGCGACTGTGGCTTCAGCTTTATCGTAAGCGATTGATAATTTTTTCGCTAATTCCCCGGGTTTCCCCGACCCTATTTTCTGACCATCGACTTTGACGACCGGAAAAATCGACATCGTCGACGCCGTCGAGAAACATTCTTGTGCGGTCAATGCTTCTTGCAACGAAAACGGCTTTTCTTCAAATTTCAACCCCAGTTCGCTTACGCAATCGAGCAAAACCTGACGAACAATACCGTTCAAAATATCATGGTCTGCCGGACGGGTTCGCAAAACGCCCTTTTTGTCAACAATCCAAGCATTGGTTGCCGCGCCTTCGGTTACCATACCCTGCCCGTCAATCTGCCATGCCTCTTGCACATTGGCGTTTCGAGCCGACTGGCGCGCCAAAACATTCGGTAACAGGCTAATCGATTTTATATCGCAACGCGCCCAACGCTGGTCGGGTACGGAGATTACCGATATGCCTTTTTTCATGATTTGGTCGCGCCGCTCGGTCGCAATCGGACGCGCCGTTATCACCAAAATCGGCTTCAAATCAGCGTCATACATGTGTTCGCGTGGTGCAACCCCGCGTGAAACCTGGATATAAAGAATTCCTGAATGCACCCGATTACGCCGCAGCGTTTCGCGCATCACCTGTTGTAAGGCAGCGCGCGACATCGGCATTGGCATATCCAAAGCTTCGAGCGAATAAGCCAAACGATCGAGATGGCGCGCTTCATCGAGCAAAACCCCCTTGCGAATGGCGCATACCTCGTAAACACCGTCGGCAAATTGATAGCCGCGATCCTCTACCAGAATTCCGGGCAAGTTCAGCGGCTGATAAACACCGTCAATATAGGCAATGCGGCTCATGCGGTTTTACACTCCAGTCAACGCATATAACGCCAGAAAGATGACGTAAATAGGACCATCAAAATAAGCAATTCGATACGCCCGGCAATCATTAGCAGCGCCAGCGTGATTTGCAAACCGTCAGACATTTGTCCGAAGCCGAGCGGTAAATCAAGATGACCCGCAATAGCAAGGCTGTTAGTCAACGCACCCAGCACAATCGGCCATGCATCAGCCAAGCTTGTTCCGAACAGGCCGAGCAGCAAAACCCCCAATGTCACGAACAGAATAAAAATCGCCGTATAAGCCCAAGCCGCGTTGAAGTCGCGGTCTTGCAAATGCCGTCCCTCAAGCGATAACGGGTGCACGGAGGACGGATAAGATAATTTTCCTAATTCGCTGCCCAAATCCTTTGCCAGAATAATGGCCCGCATTACCTTTACCCCGCCGCTGGTCGACAGCGCCATGCCACCAATCAGCACCGGCAACATAACCCAGACGACCGGCCAATTACCTAGCTCGGCACCGGCAACAAAGTTAAAGCCGGCCGTGCTGTGCAACGAAATCGACTGAAAAACGACACCCAAACCGCCGGCATTGGGCACCGCCATGAAGGTGATTGCAATATAGGCAATGATGAGCGAGACGAAGACGCGCATTTCAGTTACCTGAAAACTGCTGCGTGCATCGCGTCCGAGCGTCAGAACCATCAATATCGGCACACTAATCGATCCGATGAAGCATAAAATTGCCATCACCGTCTGACCGCCAATGTTCAACAGGTCGCCCAAACTTTTTGAATCAACGCTCATGCCACTGGTCGAAATGGCCGACAAGGCGAGACACATTGCTTCGACAAACGGACTGCCAAATGCCAGCAAGCCGATAATGCCGAGCGCGGTAAACATAAGATAGACCGGCAAAATCAACCGCAAAGGCCGCCCCAAGCGCGATGATAGCGGCGCGTCTTCTTCATGCTGCAAAAGCGGACTTCCGATAAGCGTAATGCCCCCAATGCCGAAAGGTGCCAGCACGGCGACGGCAAAAACCAATGTCCACAAACCGCCGAGCCAACTTAGTACCGCGCGCCAGAGTAAAATCGGCGTCGCCTCGACTTCCGGCACAGCTAACACACTGCCGCCCGATGTCGTTAGCGCCGACACCGCCTCAAAGTAAGCAGCGACCAACCCGTCAATTTGGGTCGCCCCGATAAACGGAATCGCCGCAATGGCGGGCAGCAAAGTCCAGAACAAAACCATAATCAGCAAAAGCTCAATGCCATTGGCGCGATGGCGGCGGCTGGAATAACCGCTCAATAACAGCGCGCCCGAGACAAAGGCCGTCAGCATCAGCCCAATGGCAAAGTTACCGGCATGGGCATAAGTCGGGTCAAGCAGGCTCGCCAACCAGGGCAACAGCATCAGCAAGGCAATCATGCAGCCGCCATAGCCCAATGTGAACAGTATCGCCCCTAAGCGCATAAATTATTTCTTTTCTTTGCTTAAAAGCAGGCTTTCAAATTGTTCAATGCCGTCCGCCGTGACAAACATAATCAGGCGGTCGCCCGCCTTAAGTTCAGTGCCACCGCGCGGCATAATCAATTTCCCTTTGCGATAAACCGAGCCGACACGCATCGCATTGCCGAGGTCGAGGTCGCGCAGCTTACTTCCGGTAATCGGCGCACCCTCTTGAATCTCCGCCTCAATCATTTCCGCCGACTCATCGCTTAGTGCATGCACCTGCATGACATTGCCGAGGCGCACATGGCGCAACACGGAAGACACGGTAATGGCACGCGGATTGATAGAAACCTCCATGCCAAAATCACCGGCCAGGTTTTGAAAGCTGTTATCGTTAATCAGACATAGCCCGCGCTGGCAGCCCTCTTGCAGTGCCAACATATTGGTCAGGATATTGACCTGATCGTCATTGGTCAGCGCCAACACCAAATCAGCTTGGCGGATACCCGCCTCTGCCAAAATTTCGGGCGACAGCCCACTGCCCTGCAAAACGATTGAGCGCTCCAGCTTTTCGGCAACGCCGCGAGCGCGCTCGGCATTGGCTTCAATCAAGCTCAATGAGTAACGACCGGCTTGCGTGTCCAGTTCTTTAGCCACCTGATAACCGATATTACCACCACCGACCATGACAATGCGGCGCGCCTCGCGCTCTTCATGACCGAAAATTTTCAACGTGCGTTCAGTATCGCTACTGGCGGTTACCAAAAAGGCCTCATCGCCGACCTGAATCGTGTCGTCAAAATCAGGGACATAAACGGTATTGTTTCGCCGCAAGCCGACCACGATTGCTTGCAAGTCAGGAAACAGGCCGGTCAGTTGATTGAGCGGCGTATCAATAACCGGGCAATCCTCGCCAATGGCAACCCCAATCATCTCAGCCGCACCATCGGCAAAGCTTGAACTGTCAAAAGCACCGGGCAACGCCAAGCGACGCATCACCGCATTAGCCACTTCGACTTCCGGCGAGATGATGACATCGATAGGAATACCACCCTCATTAAACAGGTCGCGCCATTTTGTTTTCACATAATTTCGGTCGCGCACCCGAGCAATGGTTTTGGGTTTTTTAAATAAAGTACGTGCCGTTTGGCAGGCAACCATATTAACTTCGTCAGACGCTGTTACAGCTATCAGAACATCGGCGTCCGCCGCGCCGGCTTGTTCCAATACCTCAGGATGCCCGCCATGCCCCAAAATTGGGCGCACATCGAGCGTATCCGTAATGCGTTGCATTAAGGACGCCTCTCGGTCAACGACCGTGACATCACTGCCTTCACCGGCAAGATGGCGGGCAATGCCGAAACCAACCTGCCCGGCCCCACAAACAATGACTTTCATGCGTCCCTCTTAATCATCGCTATCTGCTAAACATGGCTTTTAGCATGATTACCCCCGGATATTCCAAGTGATTTCATCTTGCGATGCAGCGCCGAGCGTTCCATGCCGACAAATTCAGCGGTACGCGAAATATTGCCTGAAAAACGCTCAATTTGCGCCACAAGATAGTCCCGCTCGAAACATTCACGCGCATCGCGCAATGGCAGTGACATGATATGCCGCGATTGGCCGACATTTTCTGCCACATCAGTTTCGCTCAAAATCTCTTTGGGCAAATGGTCAATCGTCAGCGTATCGCTGGCCGCTGCGTGGCTGGTCAGCATCATATGCTCTATGCAATTGCGCAATTGGCGAACATTGCCCGGCCAAGTATGCGATTGCAGCACCGCCATCACATCACTGCCTGCACTGCGCACAGGCATGTTCATTTGTGCCGCCAATATGCGAACAAAATGCTCAACCAGATAGGGAATGTCGTCGCGCCGCTTGTTCAATCCCGGCACTTCCAACGTCATAACATTGAGGCGGTGATATAAATCTTCCCGCAAAACGCCCTCGCCAATCCGTTTTTTCGGATCACCGCTGCAAGATGACAATATTCGGGCATCAATTGAGACCAATTCCTTGCCACCAATCCGCGTAATGCCGCCATCGAGCAGCATTTGCAAAATCGCTTTTTGCTGGCGAATGGGAAAACTGCAAATCTCATCAAGATAAAGCGTGCCGCCATGCGACTGCTCAAACAGGCCGGTTTCAATATGACCGTCCTCTTCAAAGCCGAACAGCATGCGGTCAATCTGCTCCATATCATCGCCCAACATGGCCGTGTGGACGGATGTGAAATTACCCGTCGCGCGCGGCGAGCGAGCATGCAATTGGTGTGCCGCCGCCTCTTTACCCGAACCCGATGGGCCGACAATCATTACGCGGCTTTTGGTTTGCGACAGCTTATCTATTTTGGTGCTCAACTGTTCAATGGCAGCGGCTTTGCCGACCAGAGTAAGTTGCACATCAGCGCGCCGTTTCAATTCGGCATTTTCACGCTGCAACCGCGCCGCCTCGATGGCACGAGCCACCGTGACCAGCAATTTGTCGGATTTGAAAGGCTTTTCAATATAGTCATAAGCCCCCGACCGAATGGCGGTTACAGCCGTATCAATATTGCCGTGACCTGAAATAATCACCACGGGCAAATTCGGATAACGCTCGCGCAGAATATTCAAAATCTCCAGACCGTCGAGCCGACTGCCCTGTAACCAAACATCAAGCAACACCATTGCTGGACATCGGCGGGTAATTTCACGCAACGCACTGTCGCTATCTTGCGCAATGCGCGCCTCATAGCCTTCATCCTCAAGAACACCTGCAACCAAGTCACAAATATCGCGTTCATCATCAACGATTAACACATCTCCAAACATCATATTTCCTCTAACATTTCGGATTTGCCCACCTTTTCTCGAGGTTGCAATGGCAACACCATTTGCAACCTTGCACCCGTCCCGCCAGACGCACACCACGGAGCATCGCTCAAAACCAGCTTGCCCCCATGATCATCAATAATCTTCTTTACAATCGACAGACCCAGCCCGGTTCCCTCGTCGCGCGAGGTGTTATACGGCTCCAGCAAGTCATATCGATTTTGTTCTGGCCAGCCGACACCGGTGTCGCTAATCGACAGGGTGACATCGCCCTCTCCGGCTTCAACCTCAACGACAATGCGCCTTTCGCCATCGGCGCGGCGCACGGCCTCTTCAGCATTTTTCAATATATTGGTCAGCGCTTGGCCGAGCAGCCGACGATCAGCCACCAAATCAACCTCGGGGATTTGCCCAACCGTGTAGTCAATATCGCGATGCCCGACACGCTGCAATAAAACCGTTTCTGAAATGACATCAGTCAAATTAATTTGCCCCATACGCGCCGCCGGCATACGCGCGAAGGAGGCAAATTCGTCGACCATTTTGCCAATATCCTCGACTTGCCGAATAATCGTCTCAGTGCATTGGCGAAAAAGCTTCTGATCGTCTTCATGTATCGCGTCGTGGCGCGCCTGTAATCGCTCGGCAGAAAGCTGGATCGGTGTCAGCGGATTTTTAATCTCATGCGCAATGCGGCGCGCAATATCCGACCAAGCAGCATTACGCTGCGCCGTCATCAAATCGGTAATATCATCAAAAGTAATGATGATGCTGCCCTGCGCGCCCTCGGTCATTTGCGCAGAAGCCCGAATAATATGCCCGTTAAGCGCCGGATTTTTGATGTTGAATTCGCTTGAAACATTCTGCTTCTTGCTGTTTTTCAGGCTTTGAAACAGCGGCACGAACTCCGGCGCGGCCTCGGTCAGCGGCTTGTCGATAAGCGCATCGGCGTGGCGTTGATACAGCGCACCCGCCGCTTCATTGGCATGATTGATATTGCCTGCTTCATCAACCCCGATAACGCCTGATGAAACACCGGCCAACACCGCTTCAGAAAATCGATTGCGATCGTCGAGGTCGGCATGCGTGTTGATTAAATCAGCTTGTTGCGCGCCGATGCGCTCAGCCATTTCATTCACCGTAACCGCCAGTTGCTTAATCTCTTCATTGCCGCGCAATGTCTCAGTTTGCACCCGCGCGTCCAAATCGCCCTGCCCCAATCTCTGGGTCATACGAATGAGACGTCCAATGGGCGACACCAAACGGTCGGCCAAAGATAAGCCGAGCCATATCGCCGATAGCAAAATCACCAAAGTCAGAATGATGTAAATCAAAGCAAAGGTCAGTTGCGTTTCAAACCGCCGCTTCTCCATTGCCGAATAATCACGCACGGCAGCATCGGTGCGTAATAATTGTTCGGTCACACCGGGCAACATCATGCGCGCTGAATAAAGGTAGGTATTTTCAAACCCGTCGATTTGGCGCAAGCCCAAAATCTGACTTTTCTCCATCGCCGTAATAATAACCGTGCGCTCGCGTGCCGCGATAAATGCGGCATCGGGCGGTCGCACTGTCAAAATGGTAGTTTCGGGTGCTGCCGCCATCAGCACATCGCCCTTATTATTTATCAATAAGGCTTGTTGCATGTCGCGCAGCGCCGCTTGTGCTTCGAGGAACTTTACAAAGCGAAGGCTATTGCTCTCCAGCACGTCGCGCGCACCTGATAAATCGCTCGCCATAATGTTCATGTCATAGCTCAAGCGGTCGCGCTGTTCGGCGAGATAGGCATTGGCAACCGCCGTGGTGTTTTCAATGATTGTTTTGGTGCGGGTCGAGAACCAGTAATCAAGCCCCCTATCCAATGTCACAAACGCGAAAACCGCTACCAAAATCGCCGGCAAGACAGCAATTGTCGAAAACAAAGCAATGACGCGGCCATGCAATCGCGCCCCAGCTAATCCGGCGCGCTGGCGACGGCGAACCCGCACCGCTTGTGCGCCAATAACCAGCAACAATCCGCCAATCAGAAAGATATTGACCGAAAGCAGTGTCCAAATGGTTTCAGGATTGGATTCCAGCGGGGTAACGCCGGTCAGTATCACATAAGTGGCGACGCCGGACGCAATGCCCAAAGTGGCAAATAAAATGGAAAGAAATCGGGTTATTTCGGTCAGCGGGAAGCGCCCGAACCAATTTCGCGGCTTCTTCAATACGCTAGTGAGCCGAAGGACATTCATGTGCCACTCCCTTACAAACCCACCAATCAGTAGGTGTGCGCGTTACGCCATACACATGGCAAGATAATAACCCCTTTGGGAAGGCGCACCTAGCAAAATGTTGCAATGCTGCAACAGTTTAGCTATCAGCCTCCGCTTCCATTGGCGATAAACGGGGGAAAACGCCCTGCGGGTTTGGCAAAGAAATACCGCCGGTTAGACGATGCGCTGCACCTAAAGCGGTGAAATCGCGCGCCGCCGCATCAATCGCCAGTAGATCGAGCAACTGAGCCGCGCCGGTCGGAATGACCGGTTGCAGTAATATCGCAGCCTGCCGAACAAGTTCAGCAGTGACATAAAGCACTGTGCCCATGCGTTGCGGATTGTCCTTTTTGAGTGCCCACGGCTCTTGCGCGGCAAAATAGCGATTGGCCTCGGATACGGCTTCCATCACCACGGCCAGATAATTATGCAACTCATGGCTTTGCATGGCTGCGTCAGTGCGCGCTTTCAGTCCGTCAAACAGCGCCAACACCGCTTCGTCTTCGCCGCTATAGGCTTCCGGAACGGGCAAGGCGGCAGCGCAATTTTTACCGATCATCGACAGGCTTCGTTGTGCCAAGTTACCGATATCATTCGCTAAATCAGCGTTGACGCGATTAACTATTGCTTCATCAGAGAAGCTTCCATCGCGCCCGAACGGCACTTCGCGCAAAAAGAAATAGCGCAACGCATCAACCCCGTAATGCTCGGCCAGCACCATCGGGTCCAACACATTGCCTAATGACTTAGACATTTTCTCGCCCTTAACCGTCAGGAAGCCATGCGCAAAAACCTGTTTTGGCACCGGTAAATCAGCCGCCATCAAAAAAGCCGGCCAGTAAACCGTATGAAAACGGGTTATATCTTTGCCGATAACATGCAAGCTGCAGGGCCAGAAATCGGCAAAACGTCCATTGCGGTCCGGATAATCAAGCACGCTCAGATAATTGGTCAGCGCGTCCATCCACACATACATCACATGGTCTTTATCGCCGGGTACCGGCACACCCCAATCGAACGCCGTGCGCGAAATCGACAAATCTTTCAGACCGCCCTTAATGAAAGAAACGATTTCATTACGGCGGCTTTCAGGCATCAAAAAGTCAGAGTTTGCCGCAAAATGTGCCAGAAGCTTATCTTCATAGGCCGAAAGCCGGAAGAAATAGCTGTCTTCTTCCAGCCATTCGACCGGCGTGCCTTGCGGCGACAGCTTGATGCCCGCCTCGTCTTCGCTCAGCTCGTCCTCGGCATAAAAAGCCTCATCGCGCACCGAATACCAGCCCTTATAGCTATCTTTATAGATGTCATCGCGCCCATTATCGGCGATGCGCTGCCATAATTCGCTGACTGACGCATAATGGCGCGGTTCACTGGTGCGAATAAAGTCATCATGGCTGCAATTCAGCGCCGCTGCCATGTCTCGAAAGGCCGGCGTTAGTTCATCAGCCAATTGTTGCGCGGTTTTTCCTTGCTCGCGCGCGGTTTGTAGCATTTTTTGGCCGTGATCGTCGGTTCCGGTCGAAAAATACACCTCTTCGCCGTTCAGCCGGTGATAGCGAGCAATCGCATCAGTCGCCATAACCTCATAGGCATGACCAATATGAGGAAGGCCATTTGGGTATGAAATAGCAGTGGTTATGAAAAACTTCTTATCCATCACTTTAGCTTTCTAAGCGGTTTTTTATCGGCTGGCATGGGCAAACCCGTTGAGCCATTCCATAACGGCCTGTTTTTTGTCTAGATTTAGCGCGTTAACCGTGCGGCTATCGCGCTCAACCTTCTCCCACAAGGCCACAAACGGTTCAAGCCCTGTTTGATGCTGTGGCAAACGCGCGACAAGCTCAGTCTCACCCTCAAAAACTGGCTGAAACGCCTCGCCGACCGCGACGCTGCGCACATAACGATGCAACCAACCCGACAGCAAAAAACAAAACATCGAAAACTGTTCCGGCGCGCCACGCGCTGAAAACCGCCCGGCCAGAGCATGCAGCTTCTCGACATCGAGCCGTGGCGCGGTCTCTAACACGCCGAACATATCGCGATACAGCTCAAAACCGCCCTCAGCACAAAGCGTCAACGCATAACCGGCACTTCCCTGCGCCAGAAATGCCGACGCGGCGACCTCATTCGGGTCGCTATCCCCCATTCGTCCATGCACGATGGCCTGTAAATCGGGCTCGCTCAACGCATTGAAAGCAAGGCTTCGGCAACGTGAGCGAATAGTGTCCAGTAACCGACCGGGATTGTGGCAAACGATTAAGAACAAACACTTGCTCGGCGGCTCTTCAATCAGCTTCAGCAAAGCGTTGACGCCGTTTTTGTTCATCTCATCAATGCTATCGATAACCGCCACCCGCCAACCATTGCGACCGGCGCTTAAATTGAAAAACTGAATCAAATCGCGCGCCGACTCGACCGGAATCTCGCCGCGAAACTTTTGCGTCTTCGGATTATACTCGCGCCTCAACACGTGCAAATCAGGATGCGCCGCCTCTTCAACCAGATGCGTTTCCTCATTCTCAATCGCCGGTGACATCGCCTTAGTCGCCAAGTCGCGCGACCGTTGAGCCAATAAATGCCCCGATAGCACAAGGCGCGCCGCCAAATAAGCGAAGCTGGCTTTGCCGACCCCTTTCGGGCCGGTCAACAACCAAGCATGCGGCATACGCCCGCCATTAAACGCATCAAGGAAGTCCGCTTGCTGCTGCTCATGCCCAATCAATGTGCGGGTCAAGCGTGGCGGATAATCCCCGTCAATATCGGGCAGGGCTTCAATGGTTTCGGCAGAACTCATATCGCTAGATTAAGCCGCAAGCGAAAGCTCGGCTAGAGCTTAAAACGCTCTTGCATCACTTCTTCGATTTGCTGCCAAACCGCGTCGAAGCTGTTTTCGGCATCAATAACGACAATACGCTTGGGGTCTTCGGCTGCCAGAGCCAAGAAACCGTCGCGCACATCGCGGTGAAAGCCCGCATCTTTCTTTTCAAATCGCGCTGCGCCGCCACGCTTTTCGGCCCGCTGCAATCCTGAATCCTCACGCAAATCGAGTAGAAACGTCGCATCGGGCACTGTGTCGCCGACCGCCATTTGCTGCATCGGGCGCACCACATCAAGCCCCAACCCACCGGCAATGCCTTGATAAGTCAGTGTGCTGTCAAAAAACCGATCGCAAATCACCCATTTGCCATCTTGTAAAGCCGGTTCAATCAGTCGGTTTACGTGCTCAACACGCGCTGCCGTCATCATCAACAATTCTGAATATGGGTGCCAGCGATTGGGGTCGCCCTGAACCAGCAAATCGCGCAATTCCTCGCCCTGCTTTGTGCCACCCGGCTCACGCGTTTCGACAACATCAAGACCTTTGCTTCGCAAATATCCGGCCAGACGCACGGCTTGTGTCGATTTGCCACCGCCCTCGCCGCCTTCAAAGCTGATGAATTTTCCCCGCATATCAATCACCTACAATTAAATAAATCAGGCTCGAAATCGCCCGGCTAAAAACGCCACCCTTGTCCACATCATCGGCGGCAACCAAATCAACCTCTTGCGGCACCAGCCCGGGCAGCGTGACACGCAATTTGCCCAGCCGGTCGCCGGCTCGTATCGGTGCCAGCACCGGTTTTTCATAAGTCACCGTAGCAACCATTTTGCGTCGCCCGCTGCGCGGCACCACAATGTCAAAGCGCTGGTCAGTGGTCACTTTCACCGTTGCATCTTCGCCATGCCATACCGGCAACTCGGTGACCGTTTGACCGGCTTCAACCAACAAATCGCGCTGAAAATTGCGAAAGCCATAGGTCATTAATTTACGCGCTTCGCGGGCGCGCTCGCGCTTCGAGTTAAGCCCGTTAATCACCAAAATCAGTCGCCGTCCGTTTTGCTCTGCCGAGGCGACAAGCCCGTAACCCGATTCCTGCGTGTGACCGGTCTTCAGCCCATCTGCGCCGATATTGGCGTAAAGCAGCGGGTTGCGATTGGTCTGACGAATATTGTTCCAAGTGAAATCACGCTCGCTGAACAGGCGGTAATAATCGGCGTGATTGGTAATCAATTGACGCGCCAAAATAGCCAAATCGCGCGGTGTGGTTTTATGGTCGGGGTCAGGCAAGCCGGTAGAATTGGTGAAGTTGGAGCGCGACATGCCCAGCTCCAGCGCTCGTTCGGTCATCAATTCAGCGAACGCCGGTTCACTGCCCGCCATGCCTTCAGCCAATGCGATGCAGGCATCATTGCCCGACTGAATAATCACGCCGCGAAGCAAATCGAGCACTGAGACGCGCGAGCGCGCCTTCAAAAACATGGTCGACCCGCCCGAGCCCGCGCCACCACGCCGCCACGCATCATCGCTGACAAAAAACGCCTCATCACCGTCAATTGCGCCGCTCTCAAGTCCCTCAAACGCCATCAGCACGGTCATTAATTTGCTCATACTGGCCGGGCTCATGCGCGCATCAGCATTCTTCTCAAACAAAGCAACGCCGGTTTCGGCGTCGAGCAAAAGCGCATAGCTGGCTTTGGTCTCAATCGCCTGCGCCGACAGCGGAAGCAGCAGCAGCATGACCCATATTGATTTGAACAATCTCATATGCCCCTCCTATTGCTCGATAATAACCGCGTCGGTGTGACCGGCGGCTACGAGTTTTTCCAGTGTCAGGCGCGCATCGGCACGAATATTGGCGCCGCCCATTTTTACCCGATAGAACTTTGCGCCACCCATTTCCACCTCGACGATTTTGACGGGCGCAAAGGCTTTCAACCGCGTGCGCAAGGCTTCGGCATTATCGCGCATGGAAAACACGCCGACCTGCACCGCATAACGCTTTTCTTCAACATCTGGCACAGGTTTCGACAGTGCTTTGCCGTCGCTGGTGCGCACATCGACCGGTTCAATCGGCGCGGCAGTCACTTTGCTGTCTTCCTTCGGCGTTATCGGTTTTTTAGCGATAAAGCGGTCCGGCTCTTGGCGTTTGATAAGGCGACCGGAAGTGTCGTAAAGCGGCGCGCGGCCCAGATATTGCACCCGCACCCGCGCCGTGCCTTTTTCCTTAAAGCCCAGCATATCGGCCGCGTGGCGCGACATATCAATCTCGCGGTTTTTAGCAAACGGACCGCGATCATTCACCCGCACGACAATCGACCGACCGTTTTCCAAATTGGTTACTTTGGCGCGCACCGGCATTGGCAATGTTGGGTGCGCGGCGGTCAGCAAATCCATGTCAAAAATCTCGCCATTGGCAGTGCGGCGACCGTGAAACTTCGAGCCATACCAAGACGCGATGCCGGTATTGTCATAGCTGGTATCCTCTTTCGGGTAATACCAATCGCCTTCGATTTCATACGGTGTGCCAATTTTGTAAATGCCACCGGCCGACACGCGACGACCTTGCTCTTCTTGCGCGCGCCGCTCGGAAAACGATGTGCAACCCGCAAGCAGTATGACGGTTGCCAAAGCTATTTTGGTTCTAAGAATTGGCGTCTCCATAGAATTATTGCTCGTGTCACGACACGGGACAGGCGTTGCCCATAAATATAAGGGATTCGCCAATAGGTAAGAAGCGCGCGATATGGCGGCTTGATATTATCCCCCAATCAAGCTATTTCAGCATGGCTTACACGGGGTCGCAGGGCGTTTGCCCACCTAATGGAGGGGTGGCTGAGTGGTTGAAAGCGGCGGTCTTGAAAACCGTTGAGCGTTTGCGCGTTCCGGGGGTTCGAATCCCTCCCCCTCCGCCACACTAAAAGGGCTCGGCAGCTTTGCGGCCCCAGCCCGCCTTGTGCCAGCGCAGCCTCAACGGAGTTGAGGCGAAGTCGGCCTCGTTAAACTTCACGCTTTTTACTACCCCAGCCCACCGACGCTATTTGCGCGTATTACTCAGCGTTGCGACGATAGAGCAAGCTGAAAATGCCGGGCGGAGCGCCCGTGCCATAAACGTTTATGCCTTTGTTGAAAGGTGCTTCTCCTGCGCTGTCATAGCCAGACGAGGTCAAGTCGGGGGCTTGCCATAATATATCGGCTGACGCCGGCAGTTTCGCCTTTAACGCAGTTTGCGTTTCATCATCCAACGCTGCCCATTCGCGACGCAGGTTTTCCAAACACCAAAGCCGATAGCGCGATGTCGGAATACGCTTATAGTCGGTATCTTGCACACGCATCTCATAGCGGGCAGCCTCGGCGGCAAAGGCTTGCTCATTATATTTATGCTGCACGAGATTGGTGTCGCATGCCTCAACCAATAAAGCGGTGAGCGCATCATCCGCTTCAGCAATAAATCGCGAGCCGGAATCCAGCGCCTTCGCGTTCCACATGCGCGCCACCCATTCAAACACTGACGGCGCACGCGCGCGCATAATCTCCGCCGGCACCGGATCTTGCGAGAAGTGCCGCAACATCGGCCCCATCAGACCAT
>JAKMCZ010000078.1 GCA_022428185.1 Alphaproteobacteria bacterium
TTTTGCGCTTCATTGATATAGCACAGCAAAATATTCAACAACGGAATCTCGTCAGCATTGCCAATCTGTCAAAATCCATCGAAATCAACTTGGCCTATGAAATCGAAGCCTTGAAAGCCGAAATTCAAAATGACAAACAGACATATTTTGATAGTGTTAACCAACGCATAGCTCTTTTAAATGAGCATGCCAACATTGCTAGGACTGTAAACCAGGCCTCGCCAAGCCAAAGCATGTCGATAAACGCAACTGTTTCAACCAGCCAATCAGACGAACCCGATCATGCAGACAAAAATATGTTCATGCGCGGCTATAAAGCGCTCGAAGAAGAATCGCGCCTGCTCAAAAACCGCAAAGCTGGTTCGTGGAAATTATTTATGCCGGGCTACAATGAAAAAGCTGCCAAGTTGAGAGAACTGAGCAGCGATAGACGACTGGCGCGCCTTGAAAGCGGACTTAACTTGTCACCGCTTAGCGACGCCGAGCGATTTACGCCGGTTAATTTTGACGAAAATGCCCTTTCAACAAAGCCTGCAGGTAGCAAGCGCCTCACCGCTATTCTGGTTACTCTTTTGGCTGCCGTTCTGGCTTCGTTATTCGTTCTTTTCCGATATTATGCAAGAAAACGTGCCGCCGGCACTGCCTAACCAAAGTCTCGGTCAATTATGCTCGCACTAATCTACATATCGATTATCGCCACACTGTTCGCCACGGTTTTTATCGTAGCCCTACGCCCATTGGCTATTCGCCTCCAATTGGTCGACAAGCCCGACGCGCGCAAAAAACATGAAGGCAATATTCCCCTGCTGGGCGGGCCGGTCATCTGGCTGGTGGTCATGTTTGGCCTGTTTATCTTCCCCGCCTCGCCCCCCTGGAGCATGATTTTTGCCGCGACCATGCTGGTCATTTTAGGCATGGTCGATGACCGTCAGCCTGTGCCGGCACGCCTTAAATTAATTTTCCATCTGGCAGCGGCGGCGATTATTGTTTTGGGTGAAAACATCACCATTTCCGATATCGGCATTTTTCAAGAAACGATGCTATCACCGGACTATGTTGGATTGCATGCAGTGCTGGCGGTTCTAGCTATAGCATCGGCCGTTAATGCGTTTAATTTCATTGATGGCATTGACGGGCTTTCAGCCAGCATGGCGCTTTTGGCGCTGACGCATACCAATCTCGCCTTCAATATTATTTATGGCACCACGCCGCCTGATTATGCATTTTTTGCCGTGTTGGTATCGGGGGCTTTGGCAGGTTTTTTATTGTTCAACCTGCAAGTGTTTAACGGACGCAAAATCTTTCTCGGCGATAGTGGCTCAATGTTGGTCGGCCTGCTGATTGCTGTCGCCCTAATCCTTGCCAGCCAGCCAGCCGTCGCAAATGCGGCCACAATACCCGCCTCTTTATGTCTCTGGCTCATTGCCATTCCATTGACCGATATGCTGACCATCATCATTCGTCGTTTGGCGAGCGGACGCTCGCCCTTTGCGCCCGACCGCACGCATTTGCATCACAAAATTATGGAATCCGGATTGTCACCTCGGCGCACCTTGCTGGTGATGATTTTATCATCAGTCGGCGCGTTCTGGATCGGCTTCAGTCTGACGCAGGAATTTGGCGAAGTGGTGAGTATTATCGGGTTTCTGGCTTTCGTGCCGCTTTATTATTTTGCGACACAACGCCTCGGGCCTATCGTTGATTTCATCAAGTAACGGCAAAACAGGCATGCGGACTGGTCAGCCAAACCCGAACTGCCCTATCATCATCGCATGAGCAAGCGCGCCGCCAGTTGGGGCTTTATCAGCCTTATTATATTTAGCGTGAACGGGGCACGGGCCGAACCGGCGACACTCGACGCTCAACAGATTTCAGTTGATGACGAAAGTGGCATCGTGTCGGCCACCGGCAATGTCGAAGCGCAGGCCGGCAGCCGGCTGTTGAAAGCACAAGCGCTCACTTATGACCGCAATAAAGAGCAATTGACTATTCCGGGTGCATTGACCCTGATTGACGGGGCAAACGAAACAATAACCGCCGAAAGCGGGCTGATTGACAATGCGTTGGAAAAAGGCCGTTTCGATGGGCTACGTCTGACAACCACCGATAGTGGTCGCTTGCGCGCCGAAAAGGCGGAACGTCTCGGCTCCCTGCTCGACCTTGAAGATGCGATATATACAAGCTGCCCCGAATGTGACAACCCCCATGACGCGCCGCTTTGGCAAATCAGGGCGGGCAATATAACTTATGACCGCGTCGCGCAGAACGTCGTTTACGCTCATCCGCGATTGGAGGTTTACGGGCTGCCGGTTTTTTATCTGCCTTATATGGCGCATGCGGGGCCTGAAATTGACAAGCGCAGCGGTTTTTTGACCCCTGGCTTTGCCAGTTCAAGCGATTTTGGCACTGCTATCGATATTCCTTATTTTTTCAATCTGGCTCCGAATTATGATGTGACGCTGACACCCCGCCTTAGCGAAAAACAGGAGCCGTTTCTGACCGCTGCATGGCGGCATTTGCCTGCCAATGGCAGTTACCGTCTGACCGGCTATCTGCATCGCCCGAAAGATGATCTGACGGGCGACACACAAAATGAAGTGCGCGCCGGATTGATGGGCGATGGCAATTTCAACCTCGGCGATTGGCGTTTGGCGTTTAATTTGCAAGAAACCTCAGATGATTTGTTTTTCCGCCGCTATAAAATTACCAATAGTTCGCGCCTGACCAGCAATCTGGAAGCCAGTCGCAATTTTGGCCGACATTATATCCGCCTCGAAGGCTTTCGTTTTCGCGAAACCTTAAATCAAGAAACCGCCGCGACGGTCGGCGATATTTTGCCGGCCCTCACCCATCAATATGGCTTTGCCCAACCGGTTCTCGGCGGCAATTTGCGCGTCACCAATTCTTTGACGCATAAAATCCGTGCGCTTGATATTGACGAGACGCGGATATCCTCAGTGCTGGATTGGTCATGGCGACACACCACGCAAGGCGGCTTTGTGCTGTCGGCTGACAACCGCTTAACGCTCGATGCTTACGATTTCGCCGTTGAGGCGGGTGACCCTTTGGCAGCCGATTCGGACCAGATTGACGATGTTTTAAGCGCCAATAGTGCCGCTTTCACACTGGCCTATCCGCTACAACGCATGGGCGCGAATGACCGCCAGACCCTGACGCCCAAGCTACAATTAGTGCTGGCTGATGCGGCTGACGATTATGGCGATGTGCCTCATATCGGTGCGACCACACGCAATCTGACCCGCAGCCAGCTTTTTCAACCCTTAACCCCGAAGGACGAAGCGAGCCGCGTCAATTTTGGTATCGACCATACACTGCAATTCAAATCCCGCCTGTCGACGCGGTTTTTCATCGGTCAATCGTATAATTTATCCGACAAATCCTTCACCCCACAATCGGGTTTCGGCGACGACGGCTCAGCTATTTTGACCGAGGCGGCACTTTATGCCGGGCCGCTCAGCCTAAGCCAGCAGGCGCGTTTCAGCGATGATGGGGAATATTTACTGCGCAGCGACAGCACAATGGCACTGGCTTATTCATCGTTCAATATCGGCCTCGACCACAGTTTTTACGAAGCCGGCCAGACCACAAGCAATGCCGATACGCCGCTAGAAGAAGCAACCGCGCGGCTCGGCTGGCAAATGACCCGGAAATGGCGGCTCGATGCCGATTTACGTGAAAATCTGGAAAGCAAAGAGCGGGTGCGCGCCAATGCGGCCTTTACTTATGAAGACGAGTGCACCCTGGTGTCCATTAAACTGGGTCGTGATTATTCGCGGGTCGGCAGTATTGAGCCTGACACCAGCATCAATTTAAGCTTCACGCTGAAAACCATTGCCAATTAGCCGACCCCTTAGCGCGGCGCTTTTGCTTGGCTTTCAAAAAATGTATAGACCAGCACCATACCGCCGCTATAGCCGACATCTTGTTTGAATAATGGGCTGTCCTGATTGGCAGCACCGTCATAAAGCTCGACATTGCCGCCTACAAATAAACGCAAATTGTCATTGACCGGATAAGACAGCCCGAAGCCAATCTCAGTGCCCATATAACCCGCTTCAGCGTCATATTGCGGGCGGGTGTCGGTCGCAGCCATGTCGCCCACTTGATAAAAATAGCGGTTCAATCGGTCATTGCCGAACAGCATTTCGACATCGGCCTGCCAACTTAAATTACGCCGTGTTTTAGACTTCAACTCATAAACAAAGCTTGGCTCGAACAAATAGCCACGCGAGTCAAAATCAGCCAGCGAGATGACCGAGCGGGCGCGCAATTTAATATCAAAAATACCCTGCCAATTTTTGAACGTGTTTTGTCCGGCATGCCAGATAAGCTGCGGGCCAATTTCGAACAGAAAGTCCAAATCTTCCATGCCCTCGCGGTCAGCATCATCTTCTGAATTGGCAGGCAGCGACGCGCCCAACGATAAATCAAGTTCAAGCGTGTCATTGGCAAAAGCCAAAGCGCGCAACGCGCCTTCATCGCCGACCGAGAAAACATCGCCGCGATAAATAATATAAGGACTTAAAAAAGCCGCCGCCGTTTCGTCATCAGCCGCCGGATAGGACGGTCCGCTAAACGCCGCCGTCACAAATCCGGCTTCCCAAAGCGGGTCGCGCAAAACCTCTTCGGCCGACGCAACCATCGGCAAGAGGATTGCCAGAAGACATAAAACCGATGCGCGCATCACAGCCAGCCCAGACCTCTATTTGTCAGCCGCGCCATTTCTCTGCCCCTCTTGCAAATCTTGTTGCATTTTTTGCGCTACGCCGGGCTTGCCGGTCATGGCGGGTAAAATTATAAAAACGCAAACCCAGATAAATGAGATGAGGGCAATCGCCAAAAACACCATACGGCCTTCAACCGGTTTCGGCTCAGAATTATTCTCGGACATACGCCACCTCCAACAAAATCAGCTTATAGATAAGATGCCTTTTTTCAAGCGCGGCAGGCTTGCTTTACGCCGTTGCTATTGGCTAGGCTTCTGGCCGGAGGAGTTCCATGCAAGTAAAAAGCGAAATTGCCGGCAATGTTTGGAAAATCATTGCTGAAACCGGCGCAGATTTGGCCGCCGATGACGTAATTGTCATTTTGGAATCGATGAAAATGGAAATTCCGCTGGTTGCGCCAAAAGCCGGAAAGCTGACACAATTGCATGTGGCTGAAGGCGATATGATTGGCGAAGGTCAACTGATTGCGACGCTGGAGTAGCGCATGGTTTGGGACAGCGATATTGAGGAGATTAAAAAACGCCGCAAACTTGCCAAACAACAAGGCGGCAAAGACGCGGTTGCAACGCATCATGAAAAGGGTCGACTGACCATTCGAGAGCGCATTGATGCTCTGCTCGATAAAAACAGTTTTGACGAAATCGGCGAAGGCGCCGGTGTCCCCGATTATGAGAAGGGCACGCTGAAAGATTTTCAGCCCGCCAATTTCGTTCTTGGTTTCGGCCAAATTGAAGGCCGAAAAGTCATTGTCGGTGGTGAAGATTTTACCGTGCGCGGTGGCTCGCCCAATCCGGCTGGCCTGCGTAAAAGCGTCTATACCGAAAAATTGGCACTGCAATATAAAGTGCCGCTCATTCGCCTGCACGAAGGTGGCGGCGGTTCGGTTGGCGGCACCAATAAGGAAACAGACCGTCGCCCGCTGGGTGAACCGGTGTTTACCCAATCGCGCTTTGTGCCTCTGGCTGAGACCCTGTCTGCCGTGCCGGTCGCCTCGGCTGCTTTAGGGCCGGTGGCAGGATTGCCCGCCGCACGTCTGGTGGCATCGCATTTTACCGTAATGACCGAAAACGCCGCTGTCCTCATCGCCGGGCCGCAAGTGGTTAAACGCGCGCTCGGCCATGACATGACCAAAGAAGAATTGGGTGGGCCGCAAGTGCATTTAAGCTCGGGCGCGATTGACAATCTGGCGACTGATGAAGAAGACGCAATGGCTCAAATCCGGCGCTTCCTGTCATATCTGCCCGATAATGCGTGGCAATATCCTGAAAAACTCAAAGCAAAAGACAAGGTTGATCGCTGCGAAGATATGCTGGCCGATATTGTGCCGACCAATCGTCGACAGCCTTTTCAAATGCGTAAAATCATCGACGCGGTGGTTGATAAGCAAGATGATGGCTCAAGCTTTTTTGAAATGTCACGAAAATACGGCCCCAGCTTGATAACCGGCTTGGCGCGCTTAGATGGCGAGAGCGTTGGCGTTATCGGCAATGATTGCATGTATTATGCCGGGGCAATGACCGCCGCTGCTGCGCAAAAGCTGCGCCGCTTTGCCGATTTTTGTAACAGCTTTCATTTACCGATTATCAGCTTTGTTGACGAGCCGGGCTTTATGATTGGCCCCGATAGCGAACAAGCGGGTACTATTCGCCACGGCACGGCA
>JAKMCZ010000081.1 GCA_022428185.1 Alphaproteobacteria bacterium
CCAATATTCACACCGACAGGACGGCGCATGGGGTGATGTGTGAGACGACCGGCGGCTTTTGCTGCGCGACGTTCAAGCCGTGCCGCAGCGCGCGCCTGACCGCGATTATTGAACCCCAAACGATTAATGAGCGCGCCGGCCTCGGGCAAACGAAATACGCGCGGCGACGCATTGCCCGATTGCGGCAGCGGCGTCAATGTGCCGATTTCAGCAAAGCCGAAACCGATGCGGTGCACCCCCTCAATCGCCTCTCCATCCTTGTCGAAACCGGCTGCCATGCCGAATGGATTGTCAAAATCGAGCCGTAAAACGCGCTGTGCCAAAATCGCATCATCTGCTTTCGGGCGACCCAATGCGCCCATCACCCGCAATCCGCGCAAGGTGAGACCATGAGCCGTTTCGGGCGGCAAGGTGAATAAAAGCGGGCGCATAATACGATAAAGGCTCATTACCCAACCCCGTTCAAAAACGCGTCCAGACCATCGCGCGTGCTATTAAGGCTCAAGCGCGCCACCACATGCGCCGCCGTGAAGGGTGCGTAAAGATGGGGAAATAAGTCACCGCCGCGCGCGCTTTCCCAGCGCAACGCTGCTCCACATGCCTCAGTATTGACCGCCAAAATCATCAAATCAGCATGGCCGGCATAGTGCTTGTCCAGCGTATCGGCCAGTTGCACAGCGGTTGAGAAATGCACAAAGCCGTCTTCGGCATCGACCCCATAAGGGGTCAGCACCCCGTCATGCGCCAATTGCGCATCGGCCTCAAGCGTCAATATTTTATAAATGACCCGCTCCATGCTTCGAGCCATAGCAGGATTCCTAAGCCGACAGCAATTTGCCGTCACGACCGGCCTCAATAAGCGCACAGGTTTTTTGCAAGCCATAAAGCGCGGCGAAAGAGCCAAAACGCGGCCCCTGACTTTGACCGAGCAAAATCTCATATAGTGCCTGAAACCAAGCACGCAAATTGTCTTCAAAATGCACCTTACCGGCGGCATAAATTTCGGTCTGAATGGTTTCGCCATCGGCGGTTTCCGGCAGGGCTTGAAGCCGCGCCAGCAAATCGTCAAGAGCGTTTTTTTCCTCGGCAGAAGCGGCGCGATAGGTTTTATTCGGCGCAACAAAATCGCGATAATAGGCTAACGCATAATCGGTCAGCCGGTCGAGAAACGGGTGCGTCTCAGCATTTGTGCCGGACGCATAAGTATCAATAAAGCCCCACAGCACATCTTTATTCTCGGCATTCGAAGCGCTGACCAGATTGAGCAAAAGCGCAAAACTTACCGGTGATGCGCCGCTTGGCACAGTGCCATTGTGAATGTGAAAAGCCGGATTGGTGAGCTGCTGCGCGGTTTTCATATCGGCGAATTTGTCGACAAAGCTGATATATTCATCGACCGCTTTGGGTATCACATCGAAATAAAGCCGCTTCGCTTTGCGCGGGCTTTGGAACATATAAAGCGACAAACTTTCTGGCGGCGCATAGGTCAACCATTCTTCAATGGTCAGCCCATTGCCTCGGGATTTAGAAATTTTCTCACCCTTTTCATCGAGGAAAAGCTCATAAGAAAAACCCTCAGGCGGGGTATGACCCAGCGCCTTTGTAATCCGCGATGACAAGGTCACCGATTCCGACAAATCCTTGCCTGCCATTTCATAATCAACCTCAAGCGCCGCCCAACGCATCGCCCAATCAGCTTTCCATTGCAGTTTGCACGCCCCGCCCGTCACTTTTGTCTCTATCGTCGCGCCACTATCTGGATGTGTGTAGCGAATAAGACCGCTAGCCACATCGACCGGCTCAATGGCGACCATCAACACTTTTCCGCTCTCAGGGCAAATCGGCAAAAACGGCGAATAGCTCTGGCGACGTGCCTCGCCTAAAGTCGGTAAGATAATGTCCTGCACCGCCTGATAGTTTTCCAGCACGGTCAAAAGCGTCGCGTCAAACGCACCGCTTTGATAAGTCTGTGTCGCCGATACAAATTCATAATCAAACCCGAAACTGTCGAGAAAAGCTTGCAGCCGCGCATTATTATGATGGGCGAAACTGTCATGCTCGCCAAATGGATCGGGCACGGCGGTGAGCGGCTTTTCCAAATGCGCCGCCAACATCTCACCATTGGGGATATTGTCGGGCACTTTGCGCAAGCCATCCATATCATCGGAAAAGCAAATCAAGCGGCTGGTCTTTTCAGGGGCTAAAATATGAAACGCTTGGCGCACCATTGAGGTGCGCGCCACTTCGCCAAAGGTCCCAATATGTGGCAAGCCTGACGGGCCATAGCCGGTCTCAAAAACCACCTCATCGCGGCCAAGCCGTTCGGCCCGCGCCACGACTTTGCGGGCTTCGTCGAACACCCAAGCTTTTGATTCAATCGCGGCTTCGCGCATGGCTAAATTTTCCTTTAAGTCTCGCGGAAATTATCAGCCCCCCGCGCAATGTCAAATGGCTTCATGTGAGGTCAAAATTTGAAGTAACTTGCCAAGCGCCCGCTTGACCGCCATATATCAGGCATGAGCGAGAAATCAGCCAAAGTTAAAATCTCACCCGCGCAAGCGTCGTTGGCGGCACTTTTTGTGGCGCAAAAACTCGCGGCAGCAAATGACGCCGATTTGGTCGCCTTTATCGCCGCACAGCCGGCGCTGGCTGAAAATTTAGCCATGCGAGACAATGCAGCCGAATTGGCGCACGACATCACCAATGCCGAGCAAGGCTTTGATACATTGCTCGATTTGCTGGCCGACAGCTTCACCCCCGCACAAGCCGATACAACCTATCTATTATTCGCTGATTTCATCGCCCGATATGGCCGCGTGTCGCCCGAAGAAATGCGATTTTTGGAACGGCTGGGCGCAGCATTGAAAATCGACCGCTTGACCCGCGCCGCATTTGACCGCGCCGCCCAAGCACGCGCCGCAGATTTAAGTGACGCCAATGACTGAGTTCAGCCAGTTTTTGACCACGCATGAAGCCGCCTTGCGCGGTGGGGTCATGTTCTCCCTGCTAATATTGTTTTTCGTGTTGGAGCGCGCTTTGCCGCGCCGCACCCAAACCGTTAGCGCGGCGCATGCGAGCGGCAATCTGCTTATCGGTCTCATCAATGGGGTGTTATTGCGGCTTATTGTGCCGGGCGGGCTGGCCGCTTTGGCGTTTTACAATCAATCTGGCGGCGTTTTAGGCCTGCTGGCTTTGCCCGACTGGCTGACATTTTTGCTGGCGCTCATTTTGCTGGATTTGGTGCTTTATTGGCATCATCGCCTGTTCCATGAAATTACTTTTCTATGGCGCTTTCACGGCGCGCATCACAGTGACCGAAATCTCAATGTGACATCAGGTCTGCGCTTTCACCCGGGCGAAGCGCTTATCAGCCTGAGCATTAAAGCGGGGGCGGTTTTGCTTATTGGCGCGCCGGCCGTGGCGGTTATTTTCTTCGAAATTTTGCTCAATGGCGCATCGCTATTCAATCATGCCAATTGGCGGCTCGGCAAAATAGACAAAGCTTTGCAGACGTTGATTGTAACCCCCGACATGCATCGGCTGCACCATTCGCGCGCGCCTGATGAAAGCCGCATGAATTATGGATTCTTTTTATCTTTTTGGGATCGCTTATTCGGCAGCTATAAAGCCGAACCTGAGCGCACGCATGAGCATATCGAACTGGGTCTGCACGGAGCCGAAAATGATAGTTTCCTCGCCGCGCTAAGACACCCGTTCACGCGATAAATGTGGACAAACCGCCTGATTAGCCTTACTGCGCAAGTTTAAATTACGCACTCAACCTTTGCGCGCTGGCTTTGGCCTCTCGCGCTTGAACAATAAAATCATGAACGAGCCGGGGGAGGATTATGGAGACGGTTTGAGCGACGTGCCTTCCGGCGCGGCGCTTCGCCTGTCCGCACATGCGGCTCTTGCCCATCTCTCACTTCTCTTTCCAATACCTTCAACCCAAAGCCGACCGCGTGCGCCGCAAGACACGGATAGGCGTAAAGATGCGCCTAATGGCACATCTAATCCTGTTTGAAATGTTTTGATAATTTCAGGCCTTGCGCCTGATAATTTGAACTAAGCCCGGCCCCATAAAGCGTTTGCGGCACATCGGTCAGGCGCTCATAGACCAACCGTCCGATAATTTGCCCATGCTCCAAAATAAACGGCACTTCGCGCGAGCGCACTTCTAATACGGCACGCGCGCCACCACTGCCATCTGTGCCTTTGCCGCCCGCTTCAGCAGCACCGAAACCGGGGTCAAAAAAGCCCGCATAATGCACCCGAAATTCACCGACCAGCGGGTTGAAGGGCACCATTTCAGCCGCATGGGTGGCGGGTATGGTCACCGCCTCGCGCGAGGCGAGAATGTAAAACTCGTCCGGATCCAAAATAATCTCGTCGGCTGCATCGCGATATATCGGCTCCCAATATTGTCTGACCGCCAACTGGCCCGGCTTATCGACATCAATCAGACCGGCATGGCGTTTGCCGCGCCAACCGACAAGGCCGGTTTTCGTATCGCCCAAAAGGTCAATCGATACGCCAAGCCCGCCATCAATATTGGCCTCGCCATTAACCAGCCCGATATCATCATGCAGACGTTTGAGTTCGGCATCATTATGCGCCGGCGCGCCGCGCCTAAACCGCAATTGCGACAGACGCGAGCCTTCGCGCACCAAAATCGGAAATGTGCGCGGTGACACTTCGAGATATAAATGGCCCTTATAGCCCGCCGCCACTTTGTCGAACTCAGTGCCGAAATCAGTAATCAGACGGGTAAACACATCGATGCGACCGGTCGAACTTTTTGGATTGGCAAAACCGGCCGTGCGCTCGGGCAGGTTGACCGCTTCCATCAGCGGCACCAAATAAACACAGCCGGTTTCCAGCACTGCACCCTGCGATAGGTCGATTTTATGATAGGCGTGCGCGCTCAGCTTTTCGGTAACGCTGCCTTTAGCGCCGGGCAAAAAGCTGGCGCGGATGCGATAAGCCACATTGCCGAGGCGCAAATCGAGACTGGCGGGCTGTATCTGGTCGTCCTGCACACCGCCCGATGCCCAGATTTGCTTTTCGCGCACCATATTTTCGATGCCGTGCGCGGGTAAAATACCGACCGCATGGGTTTGACCCTTGGTCATGACCGGCTCTTGGCGCGTCTCATCGGGAAATAGCGGCTCGGTTTCGGCAGCATCAGTCACTTCTGAAACCTTTCGCGAATTTGGCGATTCTCTTTCATAGAAACGCAGTCTACGCGCAAAACCGCATCTTGTCTTGACGCGAAGACGGTTTTTCGACATGTTCTTTTCGATCGTGGTGATTTGAGCCGGCTGGCTTGCGGCCACGTTAAATAAACAGCTAAAATCGCCGGGGGACCCGGCCTTATGGTCGGATTTTTTTTGACTCGGCCTCAAATGATGCGGCAGGAGATAACAATGACGCAGGACAAAAAAGACAAAAGCGCGTGGCGCACACAAACGCGTCTGGTGCATGAGGGCATGGAACGTTCGCAATTTGGCGAAACGGCCGAA
This sequence comes from Alphaproteobacteria bacterium, assembly GCA_022428185.1. Classification (GTDB taxonomy): domain Bacteria; phylum Pseudomonadota; class Alphaproteobacteria; order RS24; family RS24; genus UBA8337. The sequence goes on from JAKMCZ010000081.1 coordinate 5,523, forward strand.
GCGCTTTATCTGACCTCAGGCTATGTTTATGACAGTGCTGAGCAGGCCGAAGCTCGCTTTAAGGAAGAAGAAGAAGGCGACTATATTTATTCGCGTTTCGGCAATCCGACCGTGCGCGCTTTTGAAACCCGCATGATGGCGCTGGAACAAGCCGAAGACGCGCGCGCCACAGCCACCGGCATGGCTGCCGTGACCGCCTGTTTGATGAGCCAATTAGAGGCAGGCGACCATATTGTCGCCGCGCGCGCTTTATTCGGTTCGTGCCGTTATGTGGTGGAGACCCTGCTGCCGCGCTTTGGCGTGGCCTGCACGCTGGTCGATGGGCGCGACCTCGATGCTTGGCAGGCGGCATTGCGCCCCGAGACCAAAGTGCTGTTTCTTGAAACCCCGTCCAATCCGGTTTTGGAGATTATCGACATTCAGCGCGTCGCCGATATTGCTCATAATCATGGTTGCCGATTGGTTGTCGATAATGTGTTTGCCACGCCAGTGTTGCAAAAGCCGATGCAAATGGGCGCCGATATGACGATTTACTCGGCGACCAAACATATTGACGGGCAAGGGCGCTGTTTGGGCGGCATTGTTTTGGGGTCGCAAGATTATGTGAAAAACGAGCTGGCAAACTTCATTCGTCAAACCGGCCCCAGCATGGCTCCGTTTAACGCTTGGGTTATGCTGAAAGCGCTGGAGACTTTGCATATGCGGGTTGATCGCCATTGCGATAATGCCGAACAACTGACCGACATGTTGGTGGCGCATAATAAAATTGCGCGGGTTTATTATCCGGGCCATGACAGCCATCCGCAAGTTGAGCTGGCGCGCCGGCAAATGACGCGCGGCTCCAATCTGATTGCGATCGATGTGAAAGGCGGCAAAGCCGAAGCTTTCAAATTGGCTAATACGCTCGAAATCGCCCATATCTCAAACAATCTCGGTGATGCCAAAACGCTGATTACGCACCCCGCCACCACCACCCATGCCAAGCTGAGCGATGAGGCAAAAACAGAGCTTGCCATCACGCCCGCGACCTTACGGGTATCGGTCGGGCTTGAAGATGGTGATGATTTGCTTCACGATTTCGAACAGGCATTGGCTCAAATTTAGAGCCGGGTTTTAAGGCCGATACGCGGCCGAATGATGATGGGGAAAGCGTCATGCAACAGGCAGTGACCCGACATATTGCGGTTTCCGTAGAAACCCGTTTTCTGGAAGGCGATAGCGATCCGGACGAGCAGTATTTTGTTTGGGCCTATCGCATCACGATTGAAAATCAGGGCGATGAGACGGTGCAATTGCTGACCCGCCATTGGCAAATCACCGATGCGCAAGGTCGCTTGCAAGAAGTGCGTGGCGATGGCGTGGTCGGTGAACAACCGGTGCTCGCGCCTGGCGCGCAGTTTACCTATTCGTCGGGCACACCGCTGACCACCGCCTCAGGCTTTATGCGCGGCAGCTATGGCATGCAAAATGAGGCGGGCGCGCAGTTTGATATTGAGGTTCCGGCTTTTTCACTGGACAGCCCGCACGAACGCGGGAACATAAATTAGGCTATGAGCGACAACCGCACCATTTTCTTTGTCATCGGCTTGCTGCTGAGCGCAGTGGCAGGTGGCATGCTATTGCCCGCAATGGCTGATGCCACAATCGGCCATAAGGATTGGCAGGTATTTATCAGCAGCGCATTGGTAACCGGCTTCATTGCCGGCGCATTAATATTGACCAATCGCGGAAATTTGCCGCCGCTTTCGGTTAAACAAGCCTTCACCCTAACCAGCCTGTCATGGCTGGCGCTGACC
>JAKMCZ010000093.1 GCA_022428185.1 Alphaproteobacteria bacterium
GAGAAGGGCGACCAGCCCGTATTCGGGTGACACCATAATATTGCCATTGCGAAAATCGCCATGCACCAAAGCGGGCGCGCGTTTGACGGGCAGATTATCGCCCAGCCATTTTATCGCCAGTTCAAACACCGGATGGAGATGCCCGCCGCTGTGAAGAAAATCAGCATATTTTTTCAGTTCACCCGCGGCATCGCTGAACGGCAGTTCTGCGTCTATATCAGGCAGGCGGGTGCTGACATCGATTTGATGCAACGCCGCCAGCATCGTGCCGCATTGTGTTGCCAAGTTGGGGCGCACCGCATCAAACTCGCTGTCGCGCAAAATCTTCCGCGCAATCGTTTCGCCTTCAATGAAGTCCATAATATAGGCCTCACCAATGCCGTCTGATTCGGCGCATATATAAGAGACACGCGGAACAGCGATGCCGGCATCAGCGGCAGCGGTGATAATGGCGGCTTCACAGGCTTTAGCGAGGGCATTGTCAGAGGTGCGAATCCTATGCGGATTGCGCCGCAACACATAAGCAGCCCCGCCGCATATAAAACGCCAGCTTTCCTGACTTGCGCCGCCCGACAGCCGCTTCAAATTTTCAATCGGCGCATCAAAACGGCGCTTACAAAGCGCGTCCATTTGCGCTTCAAACGCGTCCGGCTGAATATCTGTCATGCGCCAAACCTGCCACCGCGTTGCGCCATTGGCAAGCGGGGCATGGGCTAAACACTCAAAATTTCCTTCGATTTAACTTATTTACTTTAAGAAAAATAAAAAAAATTAGGTTTCTTGCGCCATAGGCAAAGCAAGCTAAAAATCAAAACCGAGAGCCGAAATAATAATAATAAAGTTATGGCTCTCGCGTACCCTGTTTGTTGTGTCACGCCGCCCGTCAGTCGCGGGTCGTTATTTGAGTTGCGAGATTTGCTGAATCTTTTCGGTGTTAAGGGGGGGAAGGCGGCAAATTGTTGAATCAAACTTTGCCTTACGCGAGGAGCGTTAACGGAAATTTAACGAAGACACGATAATGTCATGCTCAGGTGCAGTTTCCTGTCATTACGTGTTTTTTGTAAGCGCACCGATTAAACGCTTCGAATAAGAGCAACGAAAACGCCAAGGAAAGGACACCGAAATGTTTTTTGATCGCCTTCTGAAACTACAAACCAACGATGTTGGCGGCACTGACGACAATAACGCGAAATTGACAGATACGGTATTTTGGCAGGGCAGCAAGATAGCCATGGTGCTGGAGGATTACAGCGCGCCGCTGACCTTCGACGACTTCTATTTGGTATGACACTTTAATTGCCTAACGGAATCGAAGCATATTAAAATATGAGCGAAATTCTTGAACCTCAAAAGAAGAAACGACGCGCATTGTTGGGCGCGCTTAGAACCTATTTTCTAACCGGCCTTGTGGTCACCGCGCCGATATTCATTACCTTTTATTTGGCGCTTTGGTTCATCGAACTGCTCGACGCTTACTTCCGTCCGTGGATTCCCGATATTTACCGACCGACAACTTATCTGCCATTCGATGTGCCCGGTGTCGGGGTTATTTTGGCGGTGGTTATTCTCACCATTATCGGCGGCTTTGCGGCCAATTTCTTCGGTCGCGCTTTGGTGCGTATGAGCGACCGACTGCTTCGGCAAATGCCGGTTTTTGGAACGGTCTATTCGGCTCTGCGACAAATTTTTCAAACTGCGGTACGTGAAGACGGGGCCAGCTTCAGCCAAGTTGCGCTGATTGAATATCCGCGCAAAGGACTGCATGCGATTGCTTTCGTCACCAAAGAGGCTGACCGCCGCGTCAATGAAGCGACCGGCAAATCCATGATTGGCGTTTTCCTGCCGACCACGCCCAATCCGACATCGGGCTTTTTACTGTTTGTGCCGGAAGACGACTTGACCATTCTCGACATGACGGTGGAAGAGGGGGCACGGCTGGTTATTTCAGCCGGTCTGGCCGATGAGGAAGCCGACGAACAAAGTTGAACCGGCTTTCCTAACCTGATTGCAAAAAACGTATCGCCTCATCGCGCCTGAACAAGTAAAGCAGGACGCGCAGGGCTTCGCCGCGTGGCGAAGTCAAAAGCGGGTCGCGCTCCAGCAACAATTTTACATCATCGTGAACCGCCGGCAGTAAATCGGCATGCGCCTCAAGGTCTGCCAATCGGAAAAGTGGCAGGCCGCTTTGGCGTGTGCCCAGCACCTCACCCGCACCCCGCAGACGCAAATCCTCTTCCGCGATTTTAAATCCATCTTCAGTCTCACGCATAATATTCAAGCGCGACTTGGCGGTCTCGCCCAGCGGGCCGCGATACAGCAACACGCAACTTGACTTGTCAAGCCCGCGACCGACCCGACCGCGCAATTGATGAAGCTGCGCCAGCCCAAATCTTTCGGCATGCTCAATAACCATCACGGTGGCCTCCGGCACATTAACCCCGACCTCAATCACCGTGGTCGCCACCAATATCGAAATATCGCCCGTTGCAAAGCGCGTCATAACCGCGTCTTTTTCCGCCGGTTTCATCTGACCATGCACCAGACCGACCCGGTCGCCATAGATTTTCTGTAGCGCTTTAGCGCGGTCTTCCGCCGCCGCCAAATCAACCAACTCGCTTTCATTGACCAGCGGGCAAACCCAGTAAATGCGTGCGCCTTCCGCCAATGCATTGTTTAGCCCTTGCGCGACTTCGGGATAGCGATCCATCGAAATAACCCGCGTCTCGACGGGCTGGCGGCCGGGCGGCTTATCGGGCATGCGCGACACATCCATATCGCCATAGGCAGTGAGGGTTAAAGTGCGCGGTATCGGTGTTGCGGTCATCACCAACACATCGACACCGGTTCCCTTACTGGAAAGCGCCATGCGTTGCTGCACACCAAAGCGGTGCTGCTCATCGACAACCGCCAACCCCAAATCGGCAAATGCGACATCATCTTGAAACAGCGCATGCGTACCGATAGCAATTTGCACGTCGCCATTAGCCAGCGCGTCCAAACTCTCTTGGCGCATCTTGCCCTTATTGCGCGCTGTCATAAGCTGCCAACGAATACCGAGTTCATCAAGCCACGGCCCAAGCGTGTCGGCATGTTGGCGCGCTAAAATCTCAGTCGGTGCCATCAATGCCGATTGCGCACCATTCGCCACGGCCTGCAACATTCCCATCAAAGCAACGATGGTTTTGCCGCTGCCCACATCGCCTTGCAGCAGCCGCAACATGCGCATAGGCGACGCCATATCGTCGCGAATATCAGCGATTGCAGCCTCCTGCGAGCCGGTGAGTGGGAAGGGTAGCATCGCCAATAAGCGAGCTTGAAAATCATCGGCAGGCTGATAAGCGCGCCCCTCTTGTTTCTTGCGGTCGCGGCGCACCAAAGCCAGCACCAATTGATGCGCCAGTAACTCATCATAAGCCAGTCGCGCGCGCGCACTATGCGTCGGCTCCAAAGCCGACATGTTTTCGGGGCGATGCACCGCCTGAACACTATCTTGCCAATCAGACCAGCCTTGCTGCTTCAGCCATTCCGCTTCTTGCCATTCGGGCAGGGCGCGCAAATCGGGCAACGCCGCTTGCGTGGCTTTCATCAGCGCTTTTGCTGAAAGTCCCGCTGTCAGCGGATAAACCGGTTCAACAATCGGTAGTTTGTCAAACTCGGCTTGCGGCAACATATGGTCGGGATGAACGATTTGTAGCTGCTCGCGAAACCGTTCGACGCGCCCCGACACCATGCGCGTTGCACCTTGAGGCATTGCTTTGCCCAGCCAGTCGCCGCGCGCGTGAAAAAACACCAGAGACAAATAGCCGGTCTCATTTCCGCATAAAATCCGGTAGGGCAGATTGCGCCGTCGCGGAACATCATGCTTCATCACCTCGACCTCAAACGTGGCGATGCGGCCATCTTCAACCTCAGCGAGGGAAGGGCGGTATTGGCGGTCAATCAAATTACTCGGCAGATGGAACAGCAAGTCGACGATTTTATCGCCGGTAAACTCAGCCAAAATTTTACCCAGCTTGGGGCCAATGCCGGGCAATGTCGTGGCATCTGCAAACAGCGTGTCAAGAAGCGTCGGGCGCATCGGTCTCCTGAGCCTTCAAATCACCATTAGATTAGCACAAAAAGCGCGTTTATGACGCGGCATATGACTTTACAGGGCAGATGACTTTCCGCGCGCCTCTGCTATAACCGCATCAGAGGTTCAAAATGACTCAAGAGCTCGACCCCGAACGGCGCAAATTACATTTCCGATCCTGTCATCGCGGGATAAAGGAAATGGATATTATTTTCGGTAAATTCGCTGACGTGGTTCTTCCGGAACTGCCGCAAGAGGATTTGACCGATTATCAACGCATATTGGAATTGCCTGACGACAAGCTGTTTAGCTGGGCGACGGGGCGGGAAACCGTACCCGAGGAAGTCCGTTCGCCCTTGCTCGACCGTTTGCTGAGCTTGGAGCATATGTAAACCGCCATAAGAGAAGAAGTGGGCGTGACCGAAGAGCAAATTGAAAAACTGATTTCACATCAGGGCCGCTTGGCGGTCGGTGGTGCACCGGAGGGTTACCAGCCGCTTATATTGGCTGATATGGTGCGCCGAGATGGCGGTCGTTTGGTCTATATTGCGCGCGATGCCTCTGCCGCCACGGCCATGCGTCAAATGCTGTCTTTTTTTGCCGCCGATATTCCAACCTTGTATTTTCCTGCTTGGGATTGCCTGCCCTATGACCGCCTTTCGCCGCAAGTTTCGGTTATGTCAGAGCGCATGGCGACATTGGCGCAACTGCCCTTGCTTGAGGCCGTGCCGCATATTCTGGTGACCACCATTTCAGCCGCCAGCCAACGTCTGCCGCCACAGCAAATGCTGGCCGATCTTTCAATGGCGATGAAGCCAGGTAATCAAATTGACAGCGACGCGCTGACCGGTTTTTTAAGCAGTAATGGCTATAGTCGCTGCTCGACGGTTATGGAGCCGGGCGATTATGCCGTGCGTGGCGGTATCATTGACCTGTTTGCCCCGGGCCATGAAACACCGGTGCGGCTCGATTTGTTCGGCGATACGCTGGAATCCATTCGCCCGTTTAAGGCCGAGAGCCAGCGAACAATCGGTCAGCTTAGCGAATTAACGCTTACCGCAGCAGGTGAAATTCACCTTGATGACGAGACGATTTTGCGGTTTCGGCGCGGCTATGTAACTGCCTTCGGCACGGTCATGGACAATGACCCGCTTTATGCCGCCATTAGTGACGGGGCGCGTTATCAGGGTATGGAGCATTGGCTGCCGCTGTTTCATGACAGTTTGGAAACACTGTTCGACCATTGCGGCGACGCGCTTTTTATTGCTGATGATCAAGCGGAAAGCGCCCTCAGCGACCGCCATGAACAAATCGCCGATTATTACCAAGCGCGCCACGAGGCCATGCAAGATGACGCAAAGCAGAGCGATGGAAGGCGGGTCATCAAGCCTTTGCCGCCTGAGGCCCTATATTTGCTGGAGGCTGAATGGCGGCAGCGTGTGAACGATACGCGCTGGCGCAATATCGGCTCATTCGAAACGCCCGACGGAATTAATCTGGGCGGCCGAAATGGGCGCAATTTTGCCGCCGAGCGCAAGCAACAGGATATCAACCTATTTGATGAAGTGGTTAGGCACATTAATGGCGAACAAATGGCGGGACGCCACATTATGCTTGCCGCCTCAAGTCGCGGTGCGCTGGAACGATTGGAGCTTCTGCTGAAAGAACATAACGCGCCGCCAATGCAAACAATTGAAAGCTGGCAACAGCCTGAGCTGGGGCAGGGCGCGCGCATCGCGGTCATCGGCATGGAAAGTGGTTTTGCCACTGATACGATGAGTGTGCTGACCGAACAGGATATTTTGGGCGACCGAATGGTGCGTCGTCCCGGTCGCAAGAAAGCAGAAAACTTCCTGACCGAAGCCAGCAGCCTGACACCGGGCGACCATGTGGTGCATGTCGAACACGGCATTGGACGCTTTGACGGCTTGCAAACCATCGATGTTGGTGGCGCTCCGCATGATTGTCTAAAGCTCATTTATCATGGCGACTCGCGACTGTTTCTGCCGGTTGAAAATATCGAATTACTGAGCCGATTTGGCGGCGATGATATGACCGTCGCGCTTGATAAAATCGGCGGCGTGGCTTGGCAAATGCGCAAAGCGAGGTTGAAAGAGAAAATCAAGCTAATTGCCGATGAGTTGATTAGAACCGCTGCCGAACGCGCCATGCGCGATGGCGAGGTTATGACCCCCGACATCGGTCTTTATGATGAATTTGCTGCGCGCTTTCCTTATGAGGAAACCGAAGATCAGCTTGATGCCATCGAAACCGTAATTGACGATTTGAGCAGTGGTCGACCAATGGATAGGTTGATTTGTGGAGATGTCGGCTTTGGCAAAACAGAAGTCGGCTTGCGTGCCGCCTTTATTGCCGCCATGTCGGGCAAACAAGTCGCCATTATCGCCCCAACAACATTGCTGGCGCGCCAACACGCCAAAACCTTCAAGGAGCGTTTCGCCGGCATGCCGGTTGAAATTGCTGAATTATCGCGCTTGGTCAGCTCATCAGCCGCCGCTGAGGCCAAAGAGGGATTGAAATCAGGGGCGGTGGACATTGTTATCGGCACCCATGCCTTACTGGCTAAAAATATCGAGTTTTCGCGGCTCGGACTGGTGATTGTCGATGAAGAGCAGCATTTCGGCGTGGCGCATAAGGAGCGGCTTAAATCGCTGCGCGCCGAGGTGCATATGCTGACACTGACCGCCACGCCCATTCCGCGCACATTACAAATGGCATTGACCGGCGTTCGTGACCTATCACTCATTGCTACGCCGCCGGTCGACCGATTGGCCGTGCGCACCTATGTCACGCCGTTTGATGCGGTTGGTATTCGTGAGGCACTGTTGCGCGAGAAATACCGCGCAGGACAAAGCTTTATTATCGCCCCGCGTATATCCGATTTGCCCGATATGGAGGCGTTTTTGAACGACACTGTGCCGGAAGTTAAATATGTCATCGCGCATGGGCAAATGGCAGGTGGCGAGTTGGAAACACGCATGAACGCCTTTTATGACGGGCAATATGACGTGCTTCTTTCAACCTCAATCGTTGAGAGCGGTCTCGATATTCCATCAGCCAACACGATTGTCATTCACCGCGCCGATATGTTTGGATTGGCGCAGCTTTACCAGATGCGAGGCCGCGTCGGACGTTCCAAAACGCGCGCTTATGGCTATCTAACCTACAACGAAAACAACGGCTTGACGGAAATGGCTGAGAAACGACTTAAAGTTATGCAGTCGCTCGACAGTCTTGGCGCAGGGTTTAATTTGGCGTCTTATGACCTCGACTTGCGCGGCGCTGGAAATTTGGTTGGTGAGGAGCAATCCGGCCACATCAAGGAAGTCGGATACGAGCTTTATCAAGCGATGCTGGAGGAAGCCGTGGCGGAACGGCAGGGGCAGGCCAGCGAGGAAAGCTGGGCACCAACTATCAATGCCGGAATTGCGGTTCTCATTCCCGAAACCTATGTGCCGGATCTTGATTTGCGCATGGGGCTTTATCGGCGACTTTCAGGCCTCACCGAGCGAGCTGATATTGACGGCTTCGCGGCGGAGATTGTCGACAGATTTGGCGAAATGCCTGAAGAAGTGCAGCATTTGCTGGCGATTTTGATGATAAAAATTGATTGCCTGAAAGCGGGTGTTGAGAAAATTGATGCCGGCCCGAAAGGCGTTGCCATATTTTTCCGCAACCAGACATTTGCCAATCCCGATAAGCTGATTGCTTATGTCGCTGACAACCAACAACGCATCAAAATACGCCCTGACCAAAGTTTGGTGTTTCGCGCCAAAGCGGAAGATGCCGATGAGCGCCTCAGACTGGCCGGGCAGGTAGCGGATAAATTGGCAGAATTGGCGGCGTGACTATTGAACAGCCAGCTTCTCGCGCGCTTTTGCGATATAGCGATGAAGATATTCCGGTTCTTGCGCGCCCATGAGCAGAAACTTGCCACCGGCTAAAAATGCCGGAACACCGTGAACGCCCATCTCACGCGCCGCCGCATCATCGCTGCGCGTTGCATCAATATCATTTTCGCCCGCAAACAATTCAGCCAAAAGCGGAACATCCATTGTGTGCTCACCGGCGATTTCCAGCAAAACGGCGACATCACTAATGTCTTGCCCGTCTTCGAAATAAGCGCAAAACAATGCTTCGGCAATTTGGTGCTGCTGGCCGGTGCTGGCTGCCCAGCGAATAAGGCGGTGGGCGTTTAGCGTATTCGGCGTGCGTGAAATTTTTTCGAAGTTCCAATTAATACC
>JAKMCZ010000104.1 GCA_022428185.1 Alphaproteobacteria bacterium
GGTCAAGGGAGGGGTGGTCGGCCTGCAATGGGCACTACGCATGCATGGTTTTGCGGAGGAAAGTGAGGCACAAAATGAGTAAACACGGCACAACCCCGACCGGACCGGGCGAATATCGCGACGACCGAGCCAAAGCGGTGCGCCCGCGCGAAGCGGCGACGCTGATTGTCGTGCGCCAAGACAAGCAGCCGAAAATCTTGATGGGCAAGCGCGCCGCCAGCCACAAATTTATGCCGAATAAATTCGTCTTTCCGGGCGGGCGGCTCGACCTCATCGACCAGCGCGTTAATGTGCCAAAAGGGTTGAGCGCGCCGGTGATGAAACGACTGCGCAAAGATATTCGCAAAGATGTGAGCGATAACAAATTACGAGGGCTGGCACTCGCCGCCATTCGTGAAACCTATGAAGAGACCGGACTGATTATTGGTCGCAAAAGCACCAAAAAGCTAACGACCGGCGATAAGGTATGGCAAAGCTATTTCGACCACGGTGTCGAGCCGCCGCTCGACAAGATGGATTTCATCGCCCGCGCCGTGACCCCGACCTACCGCACACGCCGCTTCGATACGCGTTTTTTCATGGTTTATGATGAGTTTATTCATAGCGACCCCGAAGAAATGGCTAAAGCCAGCGGTGAATTGCTTGACCTGCATTGGTTGACCCTGCCCGCCGCGCGCAAGCTCGACCTTCCTGCGATTACCCGTTCGGTGATTGATATGGTTGAGACCCGCATGACGCATGAGCGCAAGGCGCAGCTAAAAAAACCGGCCCCTTATGTGCGCTTCATCAATGGCAAATCGCTGATCACCGAACTGTAGAATAGGTTGACAACATTTCTGAAATGCCTATTTTCCCCATCAAGCCCCGCGTGGGCACTGTATTTTTAAGGATTTGACCGATGGCAAAACCGACAACCGTAAAAATCAAGCTGGAAAGCACTGCCGGCACAGGTTTTTATTATGTAACCAAGAAAAACGCCCGCACCATGACTGAAAAAATGGTTGTGCGGAAATATGACCCCGTCGCCCGCAAGCACGTGGAATTCAAGGAAAACAAAATCAAATAGACTATCCGGTTGGATTTTGTGAAAGGCGCTCGCATGGGCGCCTTTTTTATTGCCCGCCCCATTGCCTCGATTGGCGAACGGACTAATTATAGCGCCATGCAGCAAGAAGAAGCCGAAATTCTGGCCCTCAAAGCCCTCACCTATCTGGCCGGACTTGATGAAATGATGGATCGTTTCGCCGCCCTTTCGGGCATGGCGCTCGGTGATATTTTGGAGCGCGCGCAAGACCCCGAAATGTTGGCCGGTATTTTGGATTTTTATTTGTCAGATGAGGCATTATTGACCGAGTTTTGCGAAGCGCATGAGATAAGTGCCGAGGCACCGGCCCAGGCGCGCACCGCCTTGCCGGGTGGCGATCTTCCGCATTGGACATAAACCGGCTAAGGTCGAGATGAAAAAGAGACCGTTATGAGTAACATTGAACCGCAAATTATGAGCCAATTGGAAGCCCTATCGCTCGACGCGAACCGCCCCCTCATTATCAGCGATGCCGATGAGGTATTGCTCAAATTTATGGAGCGCGTTGAGGTTTACTTAGAAAGCCTCGGCCTTTGGATTGACCTACAAAATTTCGGCCTTACCAATAATATCAAATCGCGCGAGACCAATGAGCCGGTGAAAATCCCGACCCTGATTGATGATTTTTTTGCTGCCGAAACGCCCCATATCGAGGCGGCAGAAGGCGCTGCCGATATGCTGGCGGCGCTGTCGGAAAAAGCACAAATTATCGTGCTGACCAATTTACCCGCCGACCATAAGCAGGCGCGTATCGACAATTTGAAGGGTCACGGCATGGATTATCCGGTCGTCGTCAATAGTGGCTTAAAGGGTCCGGCGGTGAAATGGCTGGCTGATAAGGTTGGCGGGCCGGTTTTCTTTCTCGACGATATACCGCACAATATCAATTCTGTGGCAGAGGACGCACCGGAGGTTCACTGTATTCACTTTATTGCCGACCCGCGTCTGCAAAAGCTGATTGATAAAGCCGATGGTGCCACTGCCCGCTTTGATAGCTGGGTCGAAACGCATGACTGGATTGCCGGAAAAATCACCGATAACGTCGCAAAATAAACCGACGGGCGATGATGAGATAGAGCTGCTGTGCCGCGATTGTTTGCAGCACGCGAGCACGGCAGATACGCATCGTTGCCCATCTTGCAAATCGCCGCGCCTCGTCAAACATTCGGAACTGTTGCAGCTAGGGGTCGCGCATCTCGATTGTGATGCGTTTTATGCGGCGGTTGAAAAGCGCGATAATCCTGAATTATCTGACAAGCCGGTGATTATCGGCGGCGGGCGGCGCGGCGTGGTATCGACCTGCTGCTATATTGCGCGTATTCATGGCGTTCATTCGGCGATGCCCATGTTCAAGGCAACCAAAGCGTGCCCTGATGCAGTTATTATTAAACCGGATATGGAAAAATATGGCCGTGTCGGGCGCGAGGTGCGCGATATGATGCGCGCGCTGACCCCACTGGTCGAACCGCTTTCCATCGACGAAGCGTTTATGGATTTGCGCGGCACCGAACGCTTACATGGCGGCCCACCGGCACTCAGCCTTGCCAAGCTAACCAATCGGATTGAGCAGGAAATCGGCATCACCGTATCGATTGGCCTCAGCCACAATAAATTTCTTGCCAAGCTGGCCTCCGACCTCAATAAGCCGCGTGGTTTTTCCGTGATTGGTAAAGCCGAAACCCTGCCCTTTCTGGCTGAATTGCCGGTCAGTGCAATTTGGGGTGTCGGCAAAGCCATGCAAGCGCGGTTGGCGCGTGACGGCATTAAGCAGGTGGCGCAGCTTCAAAAAATCGACGAAGCCGATTTGGCACGCCGTTATGACGCAATGGGGTTGCGCCTCGCGCGTTTGGCACGCGGGCTGGATAATCGGAAAATCGTGCCAAGCACCGCCGCCAAATCAATATCCAGCGAAACCACTTTTAATGAAGATTTGAGCGACGCCAAAGAGCTGGAAAAACACTTATGGCGGTTAAGCGAAAGAACCGCCAAACGTTGCAAGGCCAAAGGAGTTGCCGGCAAGACCGTGGTGTTAAAGATGAAGGCCGACCGACTGTCATCGCTGACGCGCAATACTACCCTGCCCGACCCGACGCAACTGGCCGATGTCATGTTCGAGAAAGGTCGCCGCCTTATGCAGCAGCTTTTACGCGAGCACCCGGGGCAGAAGTTTCGCCTTATCGGCATTGGTGTCGCCGGACTGGTTGATGACGCGCTGGCCGACCCGCTCGACCTTGCTGACCCCGATAAGAGCCGTCGCAAAGCCGCCGAGCAGGCAATGGACACGCTGCGCGATAAATTTGGCGATGGCAGTATTAAAAAAGGGCGAAGCCTTTAGTGTTGCGAAATGTCGCGTTAGCTTATGATGCGGTTTGCCCTAATTTGATGAAGAGACGAAAATGAGCGCAATCGACACCATTCTTGATAAGCAAGGCCTCACCCTGCCCGAGGCCAAAGCGCCCTTAGGCGCTTATGTGCCGTTTGTGCAAACGGGCAATTTGTTGATGGTCTCCGGTCAAGGGCCTATCGGCGCAAGCGGCGCGACGATTACCGGTCGGCTTGGCGATGGTTTGGAAATAGAAGACGGCACGCGCGCCGCGCAAATGGCCGGATTGAACATTGTGGCGCAGCTCAAGCTGGCATTGGACGGCGATTTTGACAAATTGGTGCGGGTTGTCCGCCTCAACGGTTTTGTCAATTCTGCGCCCGATTTCACTCACCAGCCCGCCGTGATAAACGGCGCGTCTGAGTTAATGCACGACTTGTTCGGTGAGCGCGGCATCCATTCGCGCATCGCTGTCGGTGTGGCTAGCCTGCCGATGAATTGGGCGGTCGAAATTGATGCGATAATCGAGGTCGCCGAATGAACGACACGCCTGCCGTGCAATTGAAAGTAATCTCAAGCCTCACTGCGGTGGCGGCAGAAGATTGGGACGCATGCGCCAATCCGGACAGTCAGGTTTACAATCCGTTTTTACGCCATGCGTTTTTATTGGCGCTTGAAGAAAGCGGCTCTGCCGTGTCGAAAACCGGCTGGCTCGGCCAGCATTTAGTGCTGGAAGATGCCGACGGACACGTGCAAGCGGTAATGCCGCTTTATTTGAAAAATCATAGTCAGGGCGAATATATTTTCGATTATGGCTGGGCCGATGCGTTTCACCGCGCCGGTGGTGACTATTACCCCAAGCTGCTTTGTGCCATTCCGTTTACCCCGGCGGGCGGGCGTCGCCTATTGGTGCGCGACGGGCCAAATGCGGCGGGTTATGAGACCAGCCTATTGGCCGGCAGCCTGACCCTGCTCGACAAGCTGCAATCATCGTCACTGCATATCAACTTTCTGCCCGAGGAAAGCTGGGATCAACTGGGTCAACAAGGCTTTTTGCAACGCACCGACCAGCAATTTCATTGGGTTAATGACGGCTATAGAAGTTTCGATGAATTTCTTGACGCATTGGCCTCGCGCAAACGCAAAAACCTGCGTAAAGAGCGTCTCAAAGCGTTAGAGAACGGCATTGAGATTGACTGGTTGACCGGCAGCGATTTGACCGAAGAACATTGGGACGCGTTTTTTCATTTTTATATCGACACCGGTCAGCGCAAATGGGGCACGCCCTATTTGACGAGAGCATTTTTCGCGCAGATTAACGAGACCATGCCGGACGATATTTTGCTGATTATGGCGAAGCGCGATGGTCACTATATTGCCGGTGCGTTGAATTTTATCGGCGGCGACACTCTGTTTGGTCGCAATTGGGGGTGTATTGAAGAGCACCCGTTTCTGCATTTCGAGCTTTGCTATTACCAAGCGATTGATTTCGCCATTTCGCGTGGGCTGCATCGGGTTGAAGCGGGCGCACAAGGCACGCATAAGCTGGCGCGCGGATATGTTCCGCACCGCACATATTCGGCGCATTACATCGCTCATGCCGGTTTGCGCGATGCGGTCGGTAACTATCTTGAAAGCGAGCGGAAATATGTCGACAATGATATTGCTGCTCTGAGCAATCACACACCGTTTCGCAAGGGCGATATTGAGGGAACTGAGGGAGAAGACCATGATCAAACTTGATGACGCATATGACGAAAACAATATTTTCGCCAAAATTTTGCGCGGCGAGATACCCAATATCACGCTTTATGAAGACGATAAGACGCTGGCCTTTATGGATATCATGCCGCAAGCTATCGGCCATTGTTTGGTCATTCCCAAACAGCCTGCGGTAACTTTTCTTGACCTGTCAGACGACAGTTCGGCAGCAGTGATGGCGACCGCCAAAAAAGTCGCGGCAGCCGTGGTCAAGGCAATGGACGCACCGGGCTTTATGATGGCGCAATTAAACAGTTCTGCCGCCGGTCAAAGCGTGCCGCATTACCACATGCATATTCTGCCACGCCATGATGGGCTGGAATTAAAGTTTCACGCGCGCGAACCGGAAGATATGGCGGTGCTGAACGACACGGCTGAAAAAATCCGCGCCTATCTATAAGATTTAATTGACCTTTTCAGACGGCTTGCCAGCCTTCTTACCGGGCTTGTCGTCCTTATATTTGAAGGTCAATTTCTTGTCCTTACTGAGGTCAACCATCACCAAACCGCCACCTTTAAGCTTACCGAACAGCAATTCATCGGCGAGCGGCTTCTTGATGTTTTCTTGAATGATGCGCGCCATTGGTCGTGCGCCCATTTGCGGGTCATAGCCTTCATCGACCAACCAATCCATCGCTTTCTTAGACACATCAATAATCACATTGCGGTCAGAAAGCTGCATTTCAAGTTCGAGAATAAATTTCTCGACCACACGCACCACCACTTCGGGTGGCAGATTGGAGAACGGCACAACCGCGTCGAGGCGGTTGCGGAATTCCGGCGTGAACATGCGGTTAATCGCTTCGGTATCCTCGCCCTCGCGTCGCGTGCGACCGAAGCCCATCGGCTCTTTCGCCATGTCGGTCGCACCGGCATTTGTGGTCATGATTAAAATCACATTGCGGAAATCGACAGTGCGCCCATTGGCATCGGTCAGACTGCCGTGATCCATTACTTGCAGCAGCACATTGAACAAATCAGGGTGCGCTTTTTCCACCTCGTCGAGCAGCAACACGCAATGCGGGTTCTGGTCAACGCCATCGGTCAACAAACCGCCCTGGTCATAGCCAACATAGCCGGGAGGCGCGCCCAGCAGACGCGAGACTGTGTGACGCTCCATATATTCCGACATATCGAAGCGCAGCAATTCAACGCCCATTGCCGAAGCAAGCTGGCGTGCCACTTCAGTTTTGCCGACGCCGGTGGGGCCGGAGAACAAATAGCTACCAATCGGCTTTTCAGGCTCGCGCAATCCGGCGCGCGATAGTTTAATCGATGCCGCCAGTGCAGCAATCGCTTCATCTTGCCCGAAGACGACGCGTTTCAGCGTGACATCAAGGCCTTTGAGCTTCTCCGTGTCGTCTTTAGACACTGATTTCGGTGGTATGCGCGCCATTGTGGCAATGGTCGCCTCAATATCCTTCACGCTTACGGTTTTCTTGCGCTTAGAGGGTGCCAGCAGCATTTGCGATGCACCGACCTCGTCAATCACGTCAATCGCCTTGTCCGGCAATTTGCGGTCAGCCATATAGCGCGACGACAATTCAACCGCCGCCTTTAACGCCTCATTGGTGTAGCGAATGGCGTGGAAGTCCTCAAAATAGGTTTTCAAACCCTGCAAGATTTTAATCGTGTCGGGCACGCTTGGCTCATTGACATCGATTTTCTGGAAACGGCGCGCCAATGCTCGGTCTTTCTCAAAATGCTGCCGGAATTCTTTGTAAGTCGTCGAGCCCATGCAGCGCAGACCGCCGCTTTGCAAAGCCGGTTTCAGCAGATTAGACGCGTCCATTGCGCCGCCTGAGGTTGCACCGGCACCGATGACTGTATGAATTTCATCAATAAAAAGAATAGCTTCAGGCATTTCTTCAAGCTCTGACATAACTTGCTTAAGCCGCTCTTCAAAGTCGCCGCGATAGCGTGTGCCGGCCAGCAGCACGCCCATATCGAGTGAGTAAATCACGTTGTCGGTTAACACATCGGGCACATCGCCCTCGATAATTTTGCGCGCCAGCCCTTCGGCAATGGCGGTTTTACCAACCCCCGGGTCACCGACCAGCAGCGGGTTGTTTTTATTGCGGCGGCACAAAATCTGAATGGCGCGCGCCACCTCTTTCGAGCGACCGATGAGCGGGTCAACCTTACCGTCGCGCGCTTTGTCATTGAGATTGACGCAATAGGCCGTCAGCGCTTCGCCATCGGGCACGCCGTGGCCTTCTTCCGCCATATCGGAAGACCCTTCGACCGAACGGGTTTCTGATTTGCCGGGTTTCTTTGCGACGCCATGCGAAATGAAATTAACCGCGTCATAGCGCGTCATTTCTTGCTCTTGCAGGAAGTAAGCAGCGTGGCTTTCGCGCTCGGCGAACATGGCGACCAAAACATTGGCTCCTGTTACCTCGTCGCGACCCGAGCTTTGCACGTGAATGACGGCGCGTTGAATGACGCGCTGAAAGCCCGCTGTCGGCTTACAATCTTCTTCGTCTTCAATCACCAAGCCGGTCAATTCATTGTCGATATAATTGGTCAGATTATTCTGCAAAACGCCAATATCAACGCCGCAGGCTTCCATTACCGCAATCGCATCAACATCTTCGGTCAATGCCAACAATAAATGCTCCAAAGTGGAATATTCATGGCTGCGGTCATTCGCCAGCACCAATGCACGGTGCAATCCTTGTTCAAGCTCTTTTGAAAATGCAGGCACGATGCGCTCCTTAATATCCGATTAATCTTTTTCCATTGTGCACTGCAGCGGGTGGTCATGCTGCCGTGCTAAATCCATTACTTGCGTTACTTTTGTTTCCGCTACTTCATATGTGAATACGCCACAAATACCGACGCCATTCTGGTGCACATGCAACATGATTTTGGTTGCATCTTCGGCACTTTTGGAAAAAAACCTCTGCAAAACGTAAATGACAAACTCCATTGGCGTGTAGTCGTCATTCAAGATGATAACTTTATACATGGCAGGCTTTTGGGTCTTTGTGCGCGTCAACGTCACCGTTCCGGTGTCGTTATCATCGCCCCCGCCCGATTTTTTGTCCTGCATAATTACTTCATGGTCTTTCGGAATCATTTTTTAAGCTTACCTTGCTTAAAGTTGAGGCATCAAGAAAAACAACACCCTGTTAACAATGTAAGTGGGTGCGTTTTCAAGGCAAATGGCAGTTGCTATTATTGTTTATAGGAGTGATTCCGTGTTTCGTTTGTGGCTGTCCGTATCTTTGTTAACTGCATGTTTTACATTGGTTTTTCCAAATGTGACGCGGGCTGCACAATTTTCATCAATGGTTATTGACGCGACAACCGGGCGCACCCTGCATCAATATCGGGCCAATCAACAGCGTTATCCCGCCAGTCTCACCAAAATGATGACCCTCTATATGATGTTTGAAGAGATTGAGGCCGGGCGTATGAAGCCGAATACGAAAATCCGCATATCACGAAATGCAGCCCGCCAACCGTCCAGCAAACTGGGCTTGCGTTATCGCTCGAGCATCAGTGCGCGCGACGCCATGCATGCGCTGATTGTCAAATCGGCCAATGATGTCGCCACTGCTATGGCCGAACATATTGCCGGTTCGGAGGCCAAATTCAGCCGCCGCATGACCGGCA
Organism: Alphaproteobacteria bacterium; assembly: GCA_022428185.1. Lineage (GTDB taxonomy): Bacteria > Pseudomonadota > Alphaproteobacteria > RS24 > RS24 > UBA8337. Next base: position 8,790 of record JAKMCZ010000104.1, read on the forward strand.
AGGCCCGTCAACTTGGCCTTTACAACACGCGCTTCACCAATGCGTCGGGATTGTATCATTGGCGCCAGCAAACAACGGCGCGCGATATGGCGAAGCTGGCAGCCTTGCTGCTTGAACGCTTCCCACATTTTGAAACGGTCTGGCAGTTGCGCGAGTTTGACTACAACGACAAGACCTATGTCAGTCATAATCGGTTGCTCAATCGCCTATATGGCGCGATAGGTATGAAAACCGGTTATATTCGCGCCTCGGGCTATAATTTGGTGACTGCTGTGCAGCGCGATAATAAGCGGGTCATTGTCGTGGTGCTGGGCAGCACATCACCGCAATCGCGTGACCGCCGTGTGACCGCACTGGTCGAACGCAGCCTGCCCCGCGCCCAAAAAATGGCTGACCCAAAAATCAGCAGACTGAAACTGAACCGCGCCGCCGACTGGCTCAACACGCCGCCTGAAACAGCACGGGCGCAAACCGGTTTCGACAGCCTACAACAGGATTGGAAAATTCAGGTCGGTGCGTTTGCCGCCTCGACCCATGCCGACAGTCAGCTTAAACGGGTGCGGCGTGTCTTGGGGACGCATCTTGATACGGCGAAGGAAAGCACCGAGCCGATTGAGAAAAACGGCAAACGAATATACCGCGCTCGATTTGCCAATCTGTCAGAGCCGCAAGCCTTTGCGCTATGCGACAGGTTGCGAGATGTGACCCCGAATTGCTTGCCCATCGGGCCGTAAAACCAATTCTAATTATTGAGCAAGATATCGCGCGCTTCATTAAGCCGCGCGGCCAACCAATCCGTGCCGCCCTGATCGGGGTGATTTTTGACAATCAACGCCTTATAAGCGGCTTCAATCTGTTCGCCGGTTGCGCCTTCTTCGAGGCCCAGAATGTCCAACGCTTCGGCGCGGGTCATCGGGTTTTTTGACGGTGCCTTGTTTTGCGGCGCGGCAGCGCGTATCTGCCGAGCCAATAAATAAGCCCGCATGCCCCATAGCGCCAATGCACCTGCCGGTGCCGCCAAGCCATAGCGACCGGCAATCGCGAAAATAACCAGCGCGGTGGCAGCGATTATAAAAACCATCGCCAATGCGGTCAGTTTAAGATTGCGCGCTGTCATGCGAGTCACCAGCAAAACCAGCAAAATGCCGACCAGCAAAAGCGTCATACCCAAGCCCAAAAAGCCCATCAGATCGACCCTTCGCTTGCCTCAGTCGTCAAACTGGGCAGTCCTAATGCGGCTATCATAGCGGTCAGCTCGGCGCGTGCTGCAACATGGCTCATCGTCAAGCCCGGCCCTGTTTCATCTTCGGTCAGGTCGAGCAATGTCAGACCGGCGGGAAACATTTCGCGATAAACAACCCGCTCCGAAAATCCGGGCACCTGCCGAAAGCCTAATCGCTTCGACAATTCATCGAGTGCGGCCTCCAGCCTTTGGCGGTTTTTGGCATGAATATGGCTGGTGCGATTGCGCAGCACCACCCAGTCAATCGAACCACCATCGGCTTGCGCGCGCGCTTTGCGGCACGACCATACTTTTTCGGCATAAATGCTCGGCGCTTCAATTGTCAGTGTTTCAGGGTCAACTTTAGCCAGCAGGTCAAAATCAACAAAACTCTCATTCATCGGCGTAATCAGCATATCGGCAGCGGCATGGCCCAGACGGGCATAATAGCTGTCAGCCCCCGGGCAATCGATAACAACAAAATCATTTCGGGTGCGAAGCTGCCCCAACGCATTAACAAAAGCGTCAGCCTCTTCTTTTTGACGATCGACAATGCTGTGTCCGGTCGGCGCATCGAGCACGATTTGTTCAGGCATCGCAATGTCGCGCCGCCCAACCCAGCGGCGGCGATGGTCAATATAATTGCCCAAACTGCTTTGACGAATATCCAAATCAATCGCCCCGACACGCTTGCCTGCATTGAGCAGCGCGGCAATCAAGTGCATGGAAACGGTGGTTTTCCCCGCTCCACCCTTCTCATTACCGACAACAATAACGAACGGTCCTGCCTGTTGCGCCGGCTCAATCGGGGTTTGATTCTCATTTTGGCCGATGTCGTCCAAAACTTTTCCTTCATTTTTGGTTCATTTGATTATAAACCCGATTCCTGAGAAGGGCTGCAATGTCAGTTTGTCGCCTAAAGGGTTTGAAAATGCGTTTATCGGGGAAAAAGATTTTGTTAACCGGTGCCAATGGTGGGCTTGGTCGCGCCATTGCTGAAAAGGCACTGGCCGAAGGCGCGCAGGTCGCGCTGTGCGAAAAAACCTCTGAACTTGCCGCTTCCGCCAAAGGCGCATTGCCCGACGCGGCAAATGCCTCAACCGTGGCAGGCGATTTGACCGATGAAAAAGCGGTTCAGAACATAGTTGGTGAAGCCATCACACAGTTGGGCGGCCTCGACGGAGTTGTCAATAATGCTGCCATGCTGGCTGATAATGACGCCATGCCCGCCGATACGCCGCTCGATGATTGGCAAGCGACGCTGGACGTGAACCTCACCGGTGCGTTTCTGGTTTATAAACATGCGCTGCCGCACCTCATCAAGCAGCAAAGCGGTAGCCTCGTCACCATGTCGTCGGTTGTCGCGCATAGCGCGTCAGCAGTGCCACAAATCGCCTATACGGCCAGCAAGGGCGGGCTGGAGGCGATGACGCGCGAGATTGCCATCGCCCATGCGCGCGATAATATTCGCGCTAATTGCGTGGCACCGGGGCCGGTTTTGACTGACCGCACGGCACGTTATTTCGACAGCGATGAGAAATGGCAAGCGCGACGCAAACATATACCGATGGGGCGTCTCGGTCGGGCTGACGAAATCGCGGCTTTGGTCTGCTTTCTGCTATCCGATGAAGCGGGTTGGCAAACCGGTGGCGTTTACCGTGCCGATGGCGGCATCTCCGCTGCCTATCTGGTTGATGACAGCAAAGGCGGTAACGAGACCCCGTAATGCGTTTGCCGGTTCACAACACAATTGCCGATATGCGCGCGCAGGTCGCTGCGTGGAAAGCTGACGGCTTGCGTGTCGGGCTGGTGCCAACAATGGGCGCGCTGCATGCCGGACATTTATCTCTGGTGGCTGAGATTGCCGCGCGGTGCGACCGCATCATCACATCGATATTCGTCAATCCGGCGCAATTTGCAGCGCATGAAGATTTAAGCACTTACCCGCGCGATGAAGCGGCTGATTTGGAAGCTCTGGAAACGACCAAGACCGATTGTGTTTTTACCCCTTCGGCTGAAGAGATGTACCCATCAGGTTTCACCCCCGACGTTTTGCTGCAAGGCCCGGCGCTGGGACTTGAATCCGATAATCGGCCACATTTTTTCGGTGGCGTGGCGCTTGTCGTCGGCAAGCTGTTGACCCACAGCCAAACCGATATGGCGATTTTCGGCGAAAAGGATTATCAGCAATTATTGGTTATTCGCCACATGGTGCGCGACCTTGACCTGCCGGTCAAAATCCTCTCGGCTCCGATTATTCGGGAAACCGACGGGCTTGCCATGTCATCGCGCAATGTGTATCTGAGCGACGAACAACGCCCGATTGCGGGTAAGCTCAATCAAATTCTGGAAACGCTGGCAGACAGCCCTGCCCCACCGGCGCAAGCTGAGGCGCAAGCGTGTGAGGCGTTACTGGCCGGCGGGTTTACCTCGGTTGACTATGCGACCATTCGCGATGCCGACACGCTGGCCGTTCCCGATGAGACGACCAAAGAACGCCGCGCCCTAATTGCGGCACGGCTTGGAAGCGTGCGTCTGCTGGATAATATGGCAGCGCGTTAAAGCAGACCTAATTCGGTCAATTCTTCCCGCATGCCTTCGGGCATATCTTCATCAATATCGACATTATTGGGCGCATCGACCGGCGCGTCTTGTGGGGTCAGATAGCGCCAGCCCTGAAACGGTCGCCGCGCTTGCAGTCGCGTATGCACGTGCTCGGGGTCGAGATGCAAATGGCAGCGGCGAATACCCTGCCCGTCGACAAATTCCTCAATATCGATAATTCTCTGGCGCACGCGGATTTGCCGCTTAATCACCCAATAAATCGAGCCGCCTTCCAACAAATCGGCCTGTCGCTTCGGCACCATGCGCGTCGTGTGGAAGACACGCTTATGGGTTTTCTGTAAGTGCGTCTGCCACAAAACCAAATCGGAAATATCGTCAGCGCCGACACATAATTTGACAAGATGAATCGTCATGCTTGATATTTTAGGGCGCGGCGCGACAAAATCCAGCGCCGACTAGGGGGTGAAAATACTGACGCGGTCAGAAGCTGTGAACAAGGCGTAAAAACCGCCGCCGATTGCCCCACCAATCAGCACAAAACGATCATCATCAGCAAAATACGCCATGCGGTGCCGCCCGCCGCCGGGCAGTTCGGCCTGTCGCTGCCAACGCTGACCAACCAGCTTGGTGTGACTTTCAAGCACTTGGCTTTTAGCCGGACTGAAGCCACC
>JAKMCZ010000126.1 GCA_022428185.1 Alphaproteobacteria bacterium
CGTCAAGCGACAGCTAGTCAGTCTTTGCTTAAAAAGCCGCGTGCCATTTGGGCAGCGATGAAAATCGTGACCAGTGCCGCAATCACCGCCACCAAATAGCCAACCGTGCCCAATATATTGGCGGTGCCCAGCGTGTTATCGGTGAACGATAGCGCACGATTGGCCGAGGCATTGCCGAACCAGTAAAATACCGTATTGGCCCAGCCGGCAAATATAGTGCCTTTGGCGTAAAGCGTCAGCCTATCCATTGCCAGTCCGCAATGCGGTAAAGCAAAAGCGATAGCGACCATGAGCAGCGCATTGAGTATACCGCCCGAATGTGCCCGCACCCAGCCATCAGCCGTGCCGAAAACCGGAATACCCATGAAAACGGTTGGTAGGATTTCCAACCCGCCAATGAGACTGAAAGCCAGCATAAAGCCTGCGAGCAGACCGATAACCAGCACCAGCATGGCGTGTCCCAGTAAATTTTTTTGATATTGTTCCATCTTATCCCCCCAGATTAAGAATTCAGTCAAAACGCATTCAGAGCTGCATAATTTGCGCCATCGCATCGCGATCAATATCCAGCACATTGCCGCCTTTGGCGTCGTGTTTACGCCAAGCAATCGCGACCGGATTTTGCTTATTGGTGGCTAGCGGATGATTGCGCGGATTGTAATCTCTGGCGAAGACAGGAATTGTCTGCCACGCCATTTGCGCCAATGTTTTGAAACAAAACCCCATTGCCGATGCTGCTTTAATCGGATTTTTAAACCAGCCTTCGATGCGCGCCATATGCGTGTAAGCCTTAACCGTCTCGCGGGCGATATGCAGCCCGGCCATCAGCACCATATATTTGCGATACCACTCATGCTTGCCATAAAGCGCGCGATATACATCATGGGCCACCGAGCCGTGCTCGACTTCTTCGACCTGATGCCAAACCCAAAGCGCCTTCATTACCGGATTGCTGTCGGCCATCCATTTTTCATAATTTTTCAGAATGATGAGACCGGCGAGAAAAGTGAAGGTTTCATAACCTGCCGTGAAAGCGACCTTGCGCTTCTTGCTGTCTATTTTGGCAGCGCGTTTGAAATAGGCTTTATTGGCGCTATCAAGTTTTTCAACTTTTGGATAACGCTTCGCCATTAGCGCATTAAAGGCAATAAAATTGCGCGCGTGATGGCCTTCTTGTCCGGCTAGCGCGACCATATCGCGGCGCAACCCGTCATCGGCGACATCATGCTTCACCGTATTCATTGTGTGAATGAGATAACGCTCAAAATACGGAACATGCAGACCCAGCGCGTTGATAAAGACAGAAAAATAAGGCGAGGATTGGCTCCACGCACAATCCTCCGGTGTCAATCCATCAATATCAAAATCCAGCGAGCGCACCGGAAAATTATCCATCGGATGCGCCGAATTTTGAGTGGTTTTACTTTTCGCTGCCATTAGCTAATCTCCACGCTCAATTTGGGGTTTTCAGCTCACAAAGTCAACGAACAGGCAGGGCGCAAATGCAAGAACGGCAGACACAGATTTTCTTCGGCTGGTGGGTGCTTATCGCTATCGGCTATAGCCTGTTTATCGGCGCAGGCATGATTTTCTATGCCATGTCCGTCTTGCTGGAAGCACTGGTGGCGACGCGTGGTTTTTCAGTCGCGCAAATTTCCGGTGCCAATACGATGTTTTTGGTGGTTGGCGGTCTGGCAGGCATTGCTGTCGGCGAACTGATATCGCGCTTCGATGCGCGCTATTGCATAGCTTTCGGCTCCTTATTTATCGCGGTGATTTATTATTTACTGCCCGCCGCGCAATCCCTGTTTACCATTTATCTGGCCTATGCCGCTTTGGGCTTGGGCTATGCCATGACGGCATTGGTGCCGGCCACAACTTTGGTGGCGCGCTGGTTTGTTCGCCGCCGCGCATTAGCCATTGCGCTCACCCAGTCGGGCTTGTCTTTGGGGGGCATTATTTTGACCCCCTATTTGGCTCGCATGTTGGAACTGGACGGCATGGACGCAATGCGCGCGCCGTGGGCATTGGCGGTGATTTTATTTAATATTCCGCTGGCTCTGATTTTGCTGCGCCCGACGCCGCAAACCATGGGTCTGAACCCCGATGGTGATGGCGACAATCAACAGGCCGAAAACAATACTCAAACCGGCTTTAGCGCGGCTGAGGCAATGAAAAGCCGCTTTTTTCGTTTGTCGGCCGCCGCCGCTTTTCTTGCCCTGATGGCGCAAGTCGGCACCATTGCCCATATTTTCAAATGGGGATTAGAGCGCGCCGGCGATGAGACCGCCGCGATTACCGTCGCGCTATTGGCGGTTTGCTCGCTGACCGGTCGGCTGGTATGCGGCGCGGTGCTCGACCGGCTCAATCTGTTCGTCTTTGTGTTGGTTATTTATGCGCTGCAAGCGACTGCCATGTTCGGCATGGCGATGGTCGAGGGTGATTTAGCAGTTTTGCTGTTCACCGCTTTTTTCGGTTTTACCGTCGGCAATATTTTAATGTCGCAACCGCTTTTGGTCGCCTCTGCTTTCGGCGTGCGCGACTTCCCGCGCATTTTGAGTGTGCACCAATTAGCGATGAATGGCGGCGTTGCATTGGGGCCGGTCGCCATTGGCTTGATGTATGATTTCGGCGGCGGCTACGGCAATGCGTTTGTTTTTGTCGGCCTATGCAGTCTCGCGGCGTTGGTCTGTCTTTATGCAGCCAGAGACCCGCTGGAGACCGCTTCACTCAACTGACGGAGCCGGTTTGGTTACCCGCCATGCGCCGCCAAAGACGGCGAGCATGATAATGCCGGCATACAGCACCAGCGCGATAACCGTGCATATGAAAATAGCCTTCAGGCCGAAGCCGAAATAATTAATCAGCAGCCATGCGCCGCCGACCGAGAGGACGAAACGCAACACTTGGGCGCGCACCGGCCAAGTCATATTGCCTGCGCCTTGTGACGCAAAGTAAAGCACCAGGCCGATGCCGAGAAAGGCATAGGCCGGGCCGACGATTTGAATATATTGGCGCGCCGTTTCAAAAGTCGCCGCATCATCGGTAAATATCGGTATCCAAGCATTGGGAAACAGGGCCAGCAAACAGCCTGCCATGCCGCAAATAATGGCTGAACATGCAACGCCATAACGTCCCGCCAGTTCGGCGCGGTCATAGTCTCCGGCACCGATATTGGTGCCGACAATGGTGGTCAGCGCCGTGCCGAAAGCGAAAATTATCGGCAACATAACAAACTCGATGCGCGTGCCAATGCCATATCCGGCCAGTGCCTGTGTGCCGAATTGACCGACCAAAGCGGTCAGGCCTAAAATGGTTGCAACGTTTAAAAGCGGGTTGAGGCTGGCAGGGCGCGCCACCATTAAGATATCGGCAGCCAATTCGCGCCGCCAACCTTGTTGATCCAAGGACAGTTTAATGGCGCGCTTGCCGCGCTGTAATTCAACCAGAAGAATGACCAAAACAATCGCGTTTACGATAACGCTTGAAGTTGCCGCGCCGACCACGCCCATCGCCGGTGCCCCCCAAAGGCCGAACACTAAAATAGCGGTTAGCGGCACTTGCAGCGCGGCTGATAAAATCATCAATTTGGCGGGAAAGCCCATATCGCCCGCGCCGCGATAAACCGCGCTGACGGCGCTGCTGAGCCAGATAATCAGACCGGCAGAAAACAAGACCCAGCAATAATTCATCGCCATTTCAAGTATCACGCCGTCGCCGCCCAGAAACATCAGTAATTGTCGCCCGAACAGGGCAAACATAATGAAAAACACCACTGCGCCGATAGCGCCGCCATAAATACCGTGCCAGACCAACTTCTCGGCATTGTCGCGATTGCCGTTGCCCAGAGCGCGCGCAATCGATGCAGTTATCGCGCCACCCAGCGGCCCACCTGACATGGTTTGCACCAAAATCAACAGCGGAAAGACCAGCGCGATGGCGGCGAGTGCCTCAATGCCGAGGCGACCAATCATGTAAATTTCAGCCAGATTGACACAACCCTGCAAGGTGAAGGCCAGCGTGTTTGGCGCCGTCATCTGCAAAAGCAGGCGCAGCGGCGGCTCGGTCAGCATGGCTTGAGTGCGGTCGGTCATTGGCTACCCTGTTTGAGAATTGGCGGCAGCATAGCGGCTGGTCTACAAATCGCCTAGACTTATTGCTATGGATCATCAATCTGTAATTATGGAAACCGACCGGCTTTGTCTGGTCGATTTTACCGATTTGAAATCCGATAACCATCTTGATGGCTTAGCAACAATGAATGGCGATGCCGAGGTGATGGAATTTTTTCCGGCAACGCTCAGTCAGGCAGAAAGCGCGGCGATGTTGCAACGCTTGATAGACCACCGCGCCGCGCATGGCTATGCGCCATTTGCGCTGCACAAGAAAGACGATAACGCGTTTATCGGTTTTACCGGCTTGATGCTGGCGGATTTTGAGGCACATTTTACCCCGGCGGTCGAAATCGGCTGGCGTTTTGTCAAAAGCGCGTGGGGGCAGGGGTTTGCGACCGAGGCGGCGCGCGCCTGTTTGTCTTATGGCTTTGACGAATTGGGTCTGACGGATATTGTGTCTTTTACCGCCGCACAAAATACGCGTTCAATTCGTGTGATGGAGAAAATCGGCATGCAGCACAAGGCCGCCGATGATTTTAACCACCCGCATCTGACCGAGGGTCATGCGCTTCGTCACCATGTGCTTTATCGAATAAGGAGTTCGAAATGAAATATGTCCAATGGCTGAAATGGGGCGGCACAGTGTTTGTTCTGACCGGCATTTTGTTGACCAATATGAATATCTATCCGCTCAATATACTGGTTCACGGCACCGGCTCAATCGGCTGGACAGCGGCGGGAATTATCACCAAAGACCGCGCCTTAACGGTAAATTTTGCCATGCAATTGCCGCTTTTCGCGCTCGGTTATGCCAAAGTCGGCGGGCTTATTTAGGGTGCTAAATCATTGCACCGTGTCGCGAATTATCCGACACTTGACGTGGTAACTAGGAGATTTGTTATGCGTAAGACGTTTCTCGTCTTGGTGGTGGCTATGCTGGCTTTGCCGGTCGCCGCACCGGTTTTTATCAGCGATGCTCAGGCTCAGGCCTTACCGAAATGTCGAAATGTGGCCGGTTATGAGCCTAAAGCGACCTGTCAGGCACGCAATGAACGCGCCCAATGGCAGGCTCAGCAAACCGCGCGCATGACGGCGCAACTTGTCGCCGAAGCAATGGCGCGCCAAGCCGCAGCCGAACAGGCCAATGAAAGCGATGAAGGCTTCATGGATATGGTCAGCGGCGTTATCGGCTCGGTTGTCGAAACGGTCAGCGACTTATTTTAGGCGGTAATCGCTTTTTGCTTAATCGGCTGTCGTGCGCAGCTCATCAGCCGCCAGTTTTTCTGCCAAATCATGGCTCAGCAGTGCGTCAAAGGCCGCTTTCAGGCTTTTGCGCTTCAACAGTTTTTTCAGCTTTTTAGCCGGCCAAGCAATCAGCACACTGCCTTCATGCGCATGAACGGTGGCCGTGGTCACCACGTCTTGCGAGAACGAAATCTCGCCAATCAGCAGATTGTCGCCAACCTCAATCTGATTGCCGTTTTTATTTACCGTCGCGCTGCCCGACACAATGTAATAGAGCGTTTTTGGTGCCTTGCCTTGCTCGGTCAGTTGGGTTTTTTCGTCCAGCACTTGCCACTCGCAATGCTGCATCAGGCGGCGAAAATCAGCCTCTGAAAATTGCGGCATTTCTTTTGCCAGAGCTTGCTCTTCCGGCGATAGCGGGGTGGTGAAGCGGTTGCGCAGGGCGCGCCAAATAACCGCCAGATTGACCAGCAAAATCACCGCCGCCCATAAAACGGCGAAAAAATTACCGTCGCCTAGCGCAAAGCCATAAATAAATACAGCCGCGCCGACAGCAAATACGGCGCGCGATAAAACCACATCACGAATAATGAAACCGATGAGAAAAATCGCTGCACCGGCATTGAGGACAAGAAACTGAGACATAAACCTTTTTAAAACCTCTAAACTTTCAATGAATCATAGCTTAGCTTAGGTTACAGTTCTACTCTAACCGGAGTTCGACATGGCTCATTCATCTCCTTTACCGGCCTCTTTGATTGCCCGCTTTAACACGTGGAAGCAGGAACATTTGCCCGCCAAAGCCGAGCTTTTCGCAGATTTGGCGAGCGGGCAAAACCCGATGGCTATGGTCATCTCATGCTGCGACAGCCGTGTGCAGTCAACCGAGATTTTTGATGTGCCTGCCGGTTCATTCTTCATTCACCGCAATATTGCCAATTTGGTGCCACCCTATCAGGCGGGTGGCGACGCGCATGGCACGGCATCGGCATTGGAATATGCGGTCAAGGCGTTGAAGGTGCCGCATCTCATCATTATGGGTCATTCAGCCTGCGGCGGGGTGCAGGCCTGCTACGATATGTGCGAAAATGATGTCGCAGCGGCCGATGCGGGTTTTGAGTTTGTTGGGCATTGGCTCGAGAACTTGCGCCCGGCGTATAAGCAAATTCCGGTAGATGCTGATGACCCGTTGGTTGAACTGGGCCGACAAGGTGTTCTTGCCTCGCTCGAAAACCTTATGGACTATCCGTTTATCAAAGATGCGGTGGCACAGGGCGGGTTGCAATTGCATGGTCTGTGGCATGATATCGGCGCGGCTGAGCTATACGCACATAATTCTGAAAGCGGGGCTTTTGAACCGCTCTAAACGCTTTGGTTTTTAATCAACTCGGCTTCACAATTTTATATGGCTGGTGCAGGATATGTTTCCAAGCTGCGGGAGGATGGGCATGGTTCAATATTTGTCGACTGAGTTAGCGGTTATCAGTGCCGCCATCGTCGCTATTGTTTGGCGAACTTTTTCCAATGAGTAAAGATAAAATCAAATCTGTCAAAGCGCCAATGCAGGCCGTGGTGCATGCCGTCAATGTGGCGGTCGGCGATGCCGTGAGTGCCGGACAAGAACTGGTCATATTGGAAGCAATGAAAATGCAGCACGCCCTGGCCTCGCCGGTAGCGGGCAAGGTCACGGCGTTGAAATATGCGGTCGGCGAGGTGGTCGAAGAGGCCGCTTTGGTGTTTTCGGTGGAAGCAGGCGAGGTAGCAACCGATGTTGGCACAAAAGCCGAGACGCAAGACCTCGACGACGTGCGCGCCGATTTAGCTGAACTGCAAGCGCGGTTGGCGCGCACGCAAGATGCCAATCGGCCTGAAAAAATGGCTAAGCGACACGATAAGGGACATCGCTCGGCGCGCGAAAATGTTGACGATTTATGCGATGCGGACAGCTTCATCGAATACGGTCAGCTTATGGTCGCCGCGCAGCGCATGCGACGCGATTTGGACGACCTTATCGATAACACGCCGGCCGACGGGCTGGTGGCAGGTTTTGGCGCAGTTAATGGCGCGGATTTTGACGATGACGCAGCGCGCACTGCGGTGCTGGCCTATGACTATACCGTGCTGGCCGGGACGCAGGGCTTGTTCAATCACAAAAAGACCGACCGCGTTTTGGAAATGGCGCATGAATGGCAATTGCCGACCGTGTTTTACACTGAAGGCGGCGGCGGCCGACCGGGCGATACTGATGCGTCGAAAATCTCCGGCGGTGGGCTTGATGTGATGACCTTTGCCACTTGGGCGCAAGCCAGCGGTGTCGCGCCACGCATAGCGGTTAATAATGGTTATTGCTTTGCCGGTAATGCGGTCTTATTCGGCTGCGCCGATATCACCATCGCCACCAAAGACAGCTATATCGGCATGGGCGGACCGGCGATGATTGAAGGCGGCGGGCTGGGCGCGGTTGCGCCAACCGATGTCGGGCCGATGGATATTCAAACCGAAAATGGCGTGATTGATTTGCTGGCTGAAGATGAAGCCGACGCGACCGCAATGGTCAAACAGCTTTTGTCTTATTTCCAGGGTGCGCTCAAAACCCATCAATGCGACGACCAGCGTAAACTGCGCCATGTCATTCCCGAAGACAGAAAGCGCGCTTATGATATGCGCACGGCGATTGAGATGATTGCTGATACGGGCAGCTTCATGGAACTGCGCCGCGCCTATGGTAAGGGCATGATTACCGGCTTCATGCGCATTGAAGGGCGCCCCTTTGGTCTGATTGCCAATAATCCGGCGCATTTAGGCGGCGCGATTGATGCCGAGGCGGCAGAAAAAGCCGGTCGCTTTGTCCAGCTTTGCGACGGGTTTGAGCTGCCGATTGTTTCTTTCTGCGACACGCCGGGCTTTATGGTCGGGCCTGAACATGAAAAGTTCGGCACGGTGCGTCGTGCTTCTTCCATGTTGGTAGCCGGTGCCAGTATTTCTGTGCCGGTGTTCATGGTGGTGCTGCGCAAAGGCTATGGGCTGGGCGCGCAGGCAATGGGCATGGGCAGTCTGCATGTGCCGCAAATGACGCTTGCTTGGCCGACCGGCGAGTTTGGTCCGATGGGGTTGGAGGGCGCGGTGCGCCTCGGCTATTCGAAAGAAATCGCTGCTGCCGGTGGCGAAGGCACAAAAGAGGGCGATGCGATTTTCAATAAATTGCTCAATGCGATGATTGCCAATGGCAAAGCCTTGAACGCTGCCATGTATCACGAAATCGACGCGGTGATTGACCCAAAAGATACGCGCAGCTATTTGCTACGCGCGCTGAAATCCATGCCGGTTGGCAAAAAAGGTGGCGGTAAAGGCAGCGGCAAGCGCCCCTTTATCCCGACTTGGTAGGTTAGCCTGCTAACGCACCTTTTTCAGCCAATGCGTCAATCGCGGTGTCGTCAAAGCCCAATTCGCGCATAATTTCGCGGCTGTGTTGTCCGTGGCTTGGGCTTGGTTCCGCTAAAGAGGTTGCCGCGCCGGAAAACAAAACCGGCGGGGTTGGCGCGGTCAGCTTGCCCATATTTTCGGTGACATAGGTTTCCAGTGCACCGATGGCTTGCACTTGTTCATTGTGACTAACCGTGCTGCGGGTTTCGCATTGCGTGCTTGGAATATCGGCAGCCTCAAACGCGCTCATCACCTCAGCCATTGAAAGCTCGGTCACACCAGCCTTCAGCACTTTCATAATATCGGGCAGGTTCATCATTCGCGCGGGCAGGTTGGCAAAGCGCTCATCATCTTTCAAATCTTCGCGATCAATCAGTTTCAAAATCGCTTCCCAATGGTTATCGGTCAAAGCGGTGCAGGCAATCGAGCCGTCTTTTGTGTTGAGCACTTGATAGCTTTCCGACATGGGCGGCATGTCGAGCACATCATCATCATGCAGCGTGTGCCCCATCATGCCGTCGGGCCACATGAAAGCGAGGCAGGCATGCAGCATGGAAATATCAATATGTTGGCCTTCGCCGGTGCTGGCGCGCGCCACCAGCGCCGCCGTGGCAGCTTGCGCTACCGTATAGGCGGTCACCTTGTCGCAAATCAGCATTTTGATGAAGTCATAATCAGGGTCGCCCTCATAGTCGCCGCCTTGCATACCAGTGAGGCCGCTAATGCCCTGAATGACATGGTCATAAGCCGGACGATGTGCCAACGGGCCGACCGTGCCGAAACCGGTGACCGATACATTGACCAGACGCGGATTAAGCGCGTGCATCACCTCGGCGCCAATGCCCAGCGCATCCATTACGCCCGGGCGATAATTGTTCAGCATAATATCGGCATCAGCAGCCAGTCGCTTGACCGCCTCAAGCCCGCTTTCGTTTTTCAGGTCGATAGCCAGCGAGCGTTTGCCGCGATTGCAATTATGAAACAGTGCCGATTGACCGTTTTTTTGACTGCCGACATAGCGCATCGGGTCGCCCATCAGCACCGGTTCGACTTTCACCACTTCAGCACCTTGCGAGCGCATCATCATCGCTGCCAAAGAGCAGGTTATCATGGTCGACATTTCGACGACACGCAGCCCTGCAAGTGGTTTTTCAGCTGTCGGTTTATCACTCATTACGCCCTCCCAAACACAATTTCAAAAATGCTAGGAGAGAGAATGAGCGTGGTCAATAGGCGACAAGCGCATCAGCCTAAAGGCCCATCAGACGAACACTCAAATCGCGCATGATTTCTTCCGAACCGCCGCCAATCGCTTGCACTTTAACTTCGCGGTAAATCCGTTCGACCGCATTGCCACGCAAATAACCCGCGCCGCCCATAATCTGCATCGCGTCGCTGGCATTTTTTTCAAGATTGGTTGAGCAGAAAAATTTCAGTTTGGAAATTTCAGCCAAGGCTTTTTCGCCACGATTGAACAACTCACCGACCTGATTGAGGTAAGCGTCCATCGCGTCAATGCGCGCCGATATATCAGCCAGCTTGTGGCGTATGACCTGATGGGTGATGAGTTTGTCGCCAAAGGTTTCGCGGTCTTGCGCGTAAGCTACGCAATCATCGAACAGGCGCATCGACATGCCGGTCATCTGCGCCGCCATCAAATAACGCTCATAGTTGAAATTATTCATAATGGCGTAAAAGCCCTTATTTTCTTCGCCCATTAAATGGTCGGCAGGGACCCGACAGTCGTCGAAATACAGCGTCGCCGTATCCGATGCCCACCAGCCCATTTTGCGCTCAATCGGTGTGCGCGAAAAACCGGGCGCGTCGGCATCGACGAAAAACAGCGAAATGCCACCCATGCCTTGCGATTTGGCATCGTCGCCACCGGTGCGCGCGGCAACCACGAAATAGCTGGCTTGCATGCCGCCAGTGATGAACATTTTCTGGCCGTTCAACACCCATTCATTGCCGTCTTTGCGCGCCGTGGTTTTGATATTGGCAACGTCCGATCCGCCGCCCGGCTCGGTAATGCCTAGCGCGCCGCCTTTTTTACCCGACAGCAAATCCGGTAGCGCGCGCGCTTTAATCTCATCATTGGCAAGCTCGGTCAGCGGCTTCAGCATGATAGAGCGCGAACCGACACTCGCCATCACGCCACCGGCCGACGACCGCCCCATCTCAATGCCGACCGCTTTGCGCATATGCATATCGTCAAAGCCCAGTCCGCCATATTCTTCCGGAATGTCGAAGCCGAAAACGCCAAGCGCGCAGACCTTCTCATTGACCTCATGCGGATAGCAACCCGCTTCGTCCCAGTCATCGACATGCGGATTTATCTCAGTTTCCATGAATTTGCGCACACTATCTTGAAAGGCGCGGCGCTCTTCGGTCTCAAACGGGTTCAGCATGGTTTTCCTCCAGCGAAAACATCAGCAAAAAGAGACGCATATGGTGGCCTGTTCGTCTTTACAAAGCAAGTTTGCGCGTTAACATTCCGGCGCAGGGAGATTTTATGGGAAACGCAATAAGAATTGGCGGTGCCAGCGGCTATTGGGGTGAAAGCATGATGGCGACGCCGCAGCTTTTACAGGTCGAGGGCATGGATTATCTGGTCTATGATTTTCTGGCCGAGATTACCATGTCGATTTTGGCGCGGGCGCGGAGCAATAATCCCGATGCCGGATTTGCCACTGATTTTATCACCGGCGTGTTGAAGCCGAATTTGCGCGAGATTGCTGAA
This sequence comes from Alphaproteobacteria bacterium, assembly GCA_022428185.1. Lineage (GTDB taxonomy): Bacteria > Pseudomonadota > Alphaproteobacteria > RS24 > RS24 > UBA8337. The sequence continues at coordinate 11,524 of JAKMCZ010000126.1, forward strand.
AAGCGCGTCAAAATTTTGACCAATGCGGGCGGGGTCAATCCTGCCGCCTGTGGCGCGGCGGCGCGCGCCTTGATTGCCGAGGCCGGACTGGAATTGAAAGTTGCCGTCATCAGCGGTGATGACCTAATCGACCGAAACGCCGATTTTGCCGACAAAAAAGACATGTTTTCAGGCAGTGACTGTCCGCCGACCGAGACGCTGGCAAGCGTGAACGCTTATCTTGGTGGTTTTCCGGTCGCCGCCGCGCTTGATGCGGGGGCTGATATTGTCATTACCGGTCGCAGCGTCGACAGCGCGGTGACATTGGGTGCATGTATCCATGCGTTTGGCTGGCAAGCGAGCGATTTGGACAAATTGGCGGCAGGGTCGCTCGCCGGTCATATTATCGAATGTGGGCCGCAAGCGAGCGGCGGAAATTTCACCGACTGGCGGCTATCGGGCGATATTGCCGATATCGGCTATCCGTTTATTGATATTGATGCCGAGGGCGTGTTCAGCGTGTCGAAGCCTGAGGGCACGAGCGGGGTGGTTAATGTCGGCACGGTGTCGGAACAAATGCTTTACGAAATCGGCGACCCGCAAGCCTATTTGCTGCCCGATGTAACCTGCGATTTCGCGCAAGTGACGATTGAGGAAACCGCGCCCGATACGGTGCGCGTTGCCAATGCAAAGGGCACGACACCGCCCGACAGCTATAAAGTGTGTGCCACTTATGCTGATGGCTTTCGGGCCGGAACGCTGATGAGTTTTGTCGGCATTGATGCGGCTCCAAAAGCGCGCCATTTTGCCGATGCCGCTTTTGCGCGCGCGCGCGCCGTGTTGCGGCAGCACAATCTGGCGGATTATAGCGAGACCAGCGTTGAAGTTTTGGGCGATGACAGCCAGTTTGGTGATGCGACCGCCAATCCGGTGAGCCGCGAAGTGGTTTTGAAAATTGCCGCCAAACATGACACGCAAGCCGGTTGTGGCGCGCTGCTGAAAGAAATAAGCGGCCTCGGTTTAGCCACCCCCGCCGGTCTGTCAATTTTTGCCGGTTCGCGCGCCAAGCCGTCGCCGGTTGTGCGCTTGTTTTCCTTCCTGCTGCCAAAGGGTGAGCTTGCCATTGATATTGACGTCGACGGCACAGTGACAAAATTTAGCGAGGCGCAAGCCGTGTCAGGTGACGCGCCGCCAAGCATTGGCGCGCCAGATGCGCCCGAACAGGGCGGCACGGTCGACGTGCCTCTGGTCAAGCTGGCTTGGGGACGTTCGGGCGATAAAGGCAATAAAGCCAATATTGGCATTATCGCGCGCGATGCCGCTTACATGCCCTATATTTGGGCGGCGTTGGACGAAGCGACCATTCGCAAGCGTTTCGGGCATTTTATGGCTGAGGGTAGTGGCTTCAAACGCTATTATCTGCCCGGCAGCCATGCGATGAATATTTTAATTGATGAAGCGTTGGGCGGCGGCGGCACTGCCAGCCTGCGCAATGACCCGCAGGGTAAGGCCTATGCACAAATCCTGCTTGATCACCCTATTGCCATTCCGGAAAACCTAGCGGAGTCCCTCTAATGTCGGTGTTTGAATCAAAACTGGATACAAAATCAGAAACCTATGCGAAAAACCGCGACGGGCAGCTTGAGAAAATAGCCCATTTGCGCATGCTGGAAGCGCGCGCCGAGGCGGCATCAGAAAAGCGTCGCCCGCGTTTTGAGGAGCGCGGTCAGTTAACCCCGCGCGATCGTTTGGCGCAATTGCTTGACCCGGGCATGCCCTATTTGCCGCTTTACAATATGGCGAGCTATTGCGTCGATGACCCTGACCGCGACACGTCGATACCCGGCGGCTCGGTGCTGGCGGGCATCGGTTATGTATCGGGTGTGCGCTGCATGGTCTGTGTCGCTGATAGCGGCATTAATGCCGGTGCGGCAACCGAAATGGGCTTCCGTAAAAATTTGGAAGCCATGAAAATTGCCTTGCAGAATAAGTTGCCTTTCATTCATCTGGTGGAAAGCGCCGGTGCCAATCTGATGCAATATAAAGTCGAGCTATGGGCGCATGGCGGCGGCGTGTTTTGCAGTCTCGGTCGCCTGAGTGCGGCGGGGATTCCGACCATGACCGTGCTGCACGGCCCATCGACAGCGGGCGGGGCGTATATGCCCGGCATGTCTGATTATAATGTTGGCGTCAAACATAATGGCATGGCCGCTTTGGGCGGCGCGGCATTGGTGCAGGCGGCAACCGGCGAGATAGCCGATGAGCGTCAACTTGGGGGCAGCGAAATGCATGCCTCGGTTTCAGGCTTGATTGAATATTTGGCTGAAGATGATGCGGACGGGCTGCGTCAGATTCGCGATGTGGTCGCCAATATCGGTTGGAATGAGCATTGCGCCCCTTTGCCGGAGCGCGATTTTGCGGAGCCGCTTTATGATGCCGAAGAAATTTTAGGTCTGGTGCCGGTGGATTATAAAATCCCTTATGACAGCCGCGAATTGATAGCGCGTCTGGTTGACGGTTCAGAATTCACCGAATTCAAATCGCGCTTTGGTCCGAATTTGGTTTGTGTGCAAACCCGTATATTCGGTCATCCGGTCGGGTTGGTCGCGAATAATGGCCCGATGGGCCCCGATGAAGCAGCCAAAGGCGCGCATTTTTTCCAGATTGTCGATCAAGCAAACACACCGCTGGTGTTTCTCAATAATATCACCGGCTATATGGTCGGCACGGAATATGAGCAAAAAGGCATGATTAAGCACGGCTCGAAAATGATTCAAGCGGTGTCGAATATTCGTGTTCCGAAATTGTCATTTTATGTCGGCGCGTCTTACGGCGCGGGCAATTATGGCATGGCGGGTTATGGCTTTGACCCGGATTTTCTCTTCACTTGGCCCGGCGCAATGACCGGTGTGATGAGCGGTGAAAGCGCGGCGGGAACGATGGAGACGGTGGCGCTCAATGCTGCCAAACGGCGCGGTGTCGAACCGGATATGGAGGCGTTAGCCAAGCAGCGCGCCGCTATTGAAGCTGTTTTCGCGGCGCAAGAAGATGCGTTTTTCACGTCCGGTCGGTTGCTTGACCACGGGGTTGTCGACCCGCGCGACACGCGCAAGATTTTGGGCTTTACGCTGGAAACGATTTGGGAGCGCGAACACCGCACGCTGAACCCCAACGCTTTCGGCGTTGGCAGAATGTAATTGGGAATTAGGGAGAGCGTCATGCAAGCACCGGATACAAGCGTTGTCATTTTGGAAGAAGACCGCGATTGGGCGACCGTCTGGCTTAACCGCCCCGAGGTGCGCAATGCCATGTCGGACGAGTTGATGAGCGATTTGCAGGCGATTTTTGATTATCTGAAAACCCGCAAGGATATTCGCGGCATCACCGTGCGCGGCAAAGGCGAGGCGTTTTGTGCCGGTGGTGATTTGAAGGGCTTTAAGAATAATTTCCAGGCCGTGCGAACGGACGAAGAAGTTATTGAGGACAATTCCAAAATGGGGCGTTTCTTTTTGACCGTGCGCTCTATGCCGCAAGTGATTATTTTCGTGCTGCACGGCGCGGCGATGGCGGGCGGTCTGGGTATGGCCTCTGCTGCCGATATTGTGATTGCCGTTAAGGATACCAAAATGGCACTGACTGAAACCGCTATCGGCATTGTGCCGGCGCAAATCGGTCGCTATATCGTCGCCCGAACCGGCGATATTAAAGCGCGCCGCATCATGCTGACCGGACATCGTTTTACCGCGCTTGAAGGGGCTGATTATGGGCTCGTCGATTTTGCCGTTGATGATATGCAAGCGGCTGAGGCGCAACTTGCCGATTTGGTGGCCGGCGTGCGCCGTTGTGCGCCCGGTGCTAATGCGGCGACCAAAGAATTGCTGGAAGCCAATAAACATCTCGATGACACCGCGATGATACGTTATGCGGGCGAAGCATTTTCAAAAAGCGTGAAGAGCGAAGAAGGCGAAGAGGGTGTTGCGTCATTTCTTGAAAAGCGCAAACCGAATTGGGTGCAGGAATAATCATGTCGAGCGTTAAAAATTCCATTCGAAAAATTTTAATCGCCAATCGCGGCGAGATTGCCTGCCGCGTTATGCGCACAGCGCGCGATTTAGGTATTCGCACGGTTGCGGTTTATTCAGAGGCTGACGCCGACGCGCCGCATGTGCAAATGGCCGATGAAGCGGTGCTTATCGGCGCAAGCCCGGTCGGTCAGTCTTATTTGGTAGCTGAGAAAATTCTCGATGCAGCCAAACAAACCGGCGCTGATGCCATTCACCCGGGCTACGGTTTTTTGTCTGAAAATGCGGAATTTTCAGCCACAGTCGAGAAAGCCGGATTGACGTTTATCGGCCCGACGGCAGAAGCCATCGACCTGATGGGCAATAAAGCGGCTGCCAAACGGCGCATGATAGAAGCCGGCGTGCCTTGTGTGCCGGGCTATGAGGGCGAAGACCAAAGCGACAAAGTTTTGCTGGCTGAGGGTAAGAAAATCGGCTTTCCGGTGATGGTGAAAGCGGCTGCGGGCGGTGGCGGGCGCGGCATGCGTCTGGTTGATGGCGCAGACGGGTTGGAGGCGGCGATATCCACCGCGCGCTCGGAAGCCGAAAATGCTTTCGGTTCGGGCGAGTTGATTTTGGAAAAAGCGATTGTCAAACCGCGCCATGTCGAAATTCAGGTTTTTGCTGACACGCATGGCAATACGATTCATTTGGGCGAGCGCGATTGCTCGGTGCAAAGACGCCACCAAAAAGTGATTGAGGAAGCCCCTTGTCCGGTGATGACCGACACGCTGCGCGCCGATATGGGCAATGCGGCGGTTGAAGCTGCCAAATCAATTAACTATCGCGGCGCGGGAACGGTCGAGTTCCTGCTCGATGCCGATGGCAGTTTCTATTTCCTTGAAATGAACACGCGCTTGCAGGTCGAGCATCCGGTGACCGAAGAAGTGACCGGGCTTGACCTGGTCGCGCTGCAAATAAAAGTGGCTGAGGGCGACACGCTGGGTCTGATGCAAGATGATGTGACGCTTAGCGGTCATTCCATCGAAGTGCGGCTTTATGCTGAAGACACGACCAATGGCTTTTTGCCCAGCACCGGCACAGTGGCTTGTTTTGAGCAAGTGGCGCGCGATGGTGTGCGTTACGATACGGGTATTCGCGGCGGGCAGGACATTACGCCGTTTTATGACCCGATGATTGCCAAGCTGATTACCACCGGCCCGACCCGCGAGGCAGCGCGCAAGCTGATGGTCGAAGCGCTGACGGATACGGCTTTGTTCGGCCCGAAAACCAATCGTGATTTTCTGATTGCCTGTCTGGAGAAAGGTGATTTTATCTCCGGTGATTTTTCGACCGCGTTTATTGCAGAAAACTTTACCGAGGCTGAATTGGCAGCCCCCGAAGCCGATGCTACCGCGCTGGCAATTTTGGCGGTGCGCCATTTCATCTGCGACCATCAGCAGGCGCGCGCGCGCGCCATGAATGTGCCGCAAGGTTTGGTCAATTTCACCAGCGATGATGCGTTGCGTACGCCCTATAAGCTGGCGATTGGCGAAGATGAAACATCATTGTCCGTGCGCTCGAAAAAACCGCGCCATTACAGCGTGCATATTGGCGATGAGGTTATCGATCTGACCATTGAGGCGCATAGCGGCACGCATATGGTGTTGGCCGGCAATGGGCAGCAATTTACCAGTCAAGCTTATCTGCATGGTGAGACCTTATTCGCGACGATTGATGGGGCCAGCTATCGCTGTAGCAATATGTTGATGCGTAATGCGGCGGCTGAGGAAACCGGCGATGGCAGTAAAGTAACGGCACCGATGCACGGCAAAATAATCGACCTGTTTGTCAAAAAGGGCGATGCGATTTCGGTCGGTGACCGCTTGGCAATCATTGAAGCAATGAAAATGCAGCACGAGATTTTGGCGAGTGTCGATGGCACGGTTGACGACGTGTTGGTTGTTGCTGACGCGCAAGTAGCAGCCGATGATTTGATGATAAGCATTGATACGGGCGAAGAGTAGAAATCAGACGAGGAGACGACCATGTTGCAAGAAGCACTGGATTTTAAAGCGGAATGCGATGCGCTTTACGCATTGATGAAAGATTTGGACGATGCATCGTTTGATGCGCCAACCCAGTTTAAGGGGTGGACGCTCAATAATGTGCTTGAGCATTTGCATATGTGGAACTGGGCCGCCAATGAGAGCTATGTCGATGAAGAAAATTTTGTCAGTTGGCTTGGCGGTGTGTTGAAAGCGATGGCCGGCAGTGGCGGTATGCGCGATTATGAAGCGGAATGGAATGGCGGCAAAAAAGGGCAGGAACTACTCGCCATTTGGCACGATTTTTATTCCGATATGGCGGCGCGCTTTGTCGAAGTTGACCCGAAGAAGCGGTTGAAATGGGCCGGGCCTGATATGAGTGCGCGTTCATCTATCTCGGCGCGGCTCATGGAAACGTGGGCGCATGGGCAAGAGGTTTTTGACCAGCTTGGTGCGGTGCGCCAAAACACTGACACCATTCGCTCAATCGCGGTTTTGGGAACAAACACATTTGGTTGGACTTATGCGACCCGCGACCAAACGCCGCCGGGCCCGATGCCTTACGTCAAACTGACCGCCCCGTCGGGTGAAATTTGGCAGTTTGGCGAGCCCTCTGAAGATGAACGTATTGAGGGCGCAGCGGCAGATTTCTGCCAAGTTGTGACACAGGTGCGAAACATTGCCGACACTGATTTGACCGTCACCGGCACCGTTGCAGAGGATTGGATGTCGAAAGCGCAATGTTTTGCAGGCGCGCCCGAAACCCCACCTGCGCCGGGTTCGCGCTTCACAAAATAGCCGACGCTTGCTAGACAAAAAATAGAAGAAAGAGATTTTCCATGTCTGAAACAATGGCCCAAACGGGCATACAAGCCGCTGATTTTCAACCCGCGCCCGACGCTGTCGAGCCGCGTCATAATTGGACGCGCGATGAGGTTGAGGCGCTGTTCGCGCTGCCATTTAATGATTTGATTTTTGAGGCGCAAAGCGTTCACCGCCAATGGTTCGATGCCAATGCGGTGCAAAAAAGCACGCTTTTATCGATTAAAACCGGCGGCTGTCCGGAAGATTGTAATTATTGCAGTCAAAGCGCCAAATTTGAGACCGGATTAAAAGCAACCAAGCTGATGGATGTCGATGCTGTTTTGGACGGCGCGCAGCGCGCCAAAGATGCGGGCGCGTCGCGCTATTGCATGGGTGCAGCTTGGCGCAGCCCGAAAGACCGCGATATGGACGCGGTATGCGAAATGATTAAAGGCGTCCGCGCAATGGGCATGGAAACCTGCATGACATTGGGCATGTTGACCCCTGAGCAGGCGGGCAAATTGAAAGAAGCGGGACTTGATTATTACAATCATAATGTCGATACGTCGGAAGAATTTTACGGCGAGATTATCACCACGCGCAATTTTGAAGACCGCATCGAAACTATTGGTTATGTGCAAGATGCCGGCATAAATGTTTGTGCGGGAGGCATTTTGGGTATGGGCGAAGAAGTCGGCGACCGCGCGTCCATGCTGACGACATTGGCAAATTTGAACCCGCAACCACAATCAGTGCCGATTAACATGTTGATACCGATTACCGGAACGCCGATGGGCGATAATGAAGCGGTTGACCCGATTGATTTTGTGCGCTGCATCGCCGTTGCGCGCATTATGATGCCGAAATCCGTCGTGCGGCTATCGGCAGGGCGCGAATGGATGTCGGACGAGACGCAAGCCTTGTGTTTTCTGGCCGGTGCCAATTCGATTTTTGTCGGGGAGGCTTTGCTGACCACCGCCAATCCACATATTGATAAAGATAACGCATTATTTGAACGGCTCGGGCTAACGCCTATGGCCGCGCACAGCTGCCCATCGGCTGTTTAACCGAAGCAGGAGACAGATATGGAACTGAAACTTTCAGCAGAAGAGCAGGCTTTCCAACAAGAAATCCGCACGCGTTTTGAAGAAATTTTGCCCGAAGATCACCCTTATCGCGGCGGCAGCATTATCTCAATGTCGCGTGATGAAATGGCCGACTGGCAAAACACGCTTAATGAAAATGGTTGGGGCGCTATCGGTTGGCCGCAAGAGCTCGGTGGCACTGATTGGGGTGACCCGCAAAAAGCGATTTTTCAAGCCGAAGCGGCGCGCGTCAACGCGCCCGGACAGTCGCCTTTTGGCGTGACAATGGTCGGGCCGGTATTATGCGAGTTCGGCACTGAGGCGCAAAAAGCGCAGCACTTGCCGAATATTTTGGACGGTTCGGTGTTTTGGTGTCAGGGCTATTCAGAGCCGGGCTCAGGCTCTGACCTTGCCTCATTGCGCACGGCGGCCATTCGTGACGGTGACGATTATGTCGTCAATGGTCAGAAAATATGGACGACGCAGGCGCATATCGCTGATTGGATTTTCTGCCTCGTGCGCACCAGCACAGAGGGCAAACCGCAACAAGGTATTTCCTTCTTGCTCATCGATATGAAATCGCCGGGCATTGAAGTGAAGCCGATTTACACGATTGATGGTGACCATCATTTGAACGAAGTTTATTTCACCGATGTGCGCGTGCCGGTTGATAATCTTGTCGGTAATGAAAATGAAGGCTGGACCTATGCCAAATTCCTGCTCGGCAATGAGCGGGCCGGTATTGCCGGAACTGACATTATTCTGAACGGCCTCGCCAATCTTAAAAACGTGCATGACTATTTGTCGGAAACGGCGGGCGAGAGTTATCAGGCCGATGCCTTTGCGCGTCGCCATGCTGAACTTTCAGTGCGTTATGAATCGCTGCAAATGCTTGAAAATCGCGCCCTCTTCGCTGCGCCCGATTCAGGCGACGGCATGATTTTGCCACTGCCGATGAAAACATTGGGCACCGAATTGCAGCAGGATATGGGCGATTTGGCCTATGACATGCTGGGTGCCGATTCCACAGTGTTGTTCACGGCTGATTTTGAACCGACGGTCGGTGATAATGAGCCGAATTATCGCGCTCATGCGCCGAACCAAACACATTTCATGCTGTTCAATCGTGCCTCGACAATTTTCGGCGGCACGACGGAAGTGCAAAAAGGCATTATGTCGAAATTCGTTTTGGGCTTGTAAAACAGGCGATAGAATTACTGAAAAATAGCGATGTGCTGCGCCGAGTCCATGACGCGGCGGCCTTCGCTGTTCCACACTTGAATCAATTGCGATGAATAGCCGTCGCGAATGAAGCGCGTGGCCGAACGCATCAGCCACCAGCCGTCTTCAGTCGTGAAGTCATCGGTCAGGAAATTGATGTTCCAATTCATGCTCGACAAAGCGCGCACCCCGCTTAGAGCGCCAAAAGCGGCGGGCGGCGTGTCGGCCAGCACGACCAACGGCATCAGGCCTTTATCCCAGCTTTCGGGATCGGTCATGCGCGTCCAAATAAGCATGTCAGGGTCGTCAGACTGCTGAAAAAATTGCGGGCCGGAGACCCAGCGGCGGTCAAAATTGACCAGAAAATTAGGCGCTTGATCGCCCAAACTATAAGGCTCGATTTCGTCCGGTTTTTTGGTGATTTCTTTCAGCGGATAATCCATCGCGATATCAAGCTCCCGCTCGACACCAAAAGTGAAATAGCCATGCGTGCCGGCCCCCGCCGTGCTGTCCAATTCGGCGCGCACGGTCACATTATTTTTGCCTCGACGTAAAATCTCATGGCTGACATTCAATGCGTCAACCGCCGGACCGATGAAGTTAACCTGCACGGTGCGCAAAGGTGGCAAATCATCATGATCGTTCAAAATCGCGGCCAATAAGAGCGCCGAGGTCAGACCGCCAAAGGCCGTGCGCCCCTGTTTCCATGTTTCAGGCAGGTCAGCTTGATAGCTGTCGCCGCTTTTAGACGCCAAAAAAGCCTGCATCATTTGTGTGTAGCTGGTCATTATTCTCGTCCCTTTATTTTTTTCCGTCTTGGCTAAGCAGAATTTGTCTTTCGCGACGATTATGCTTCAACTCATATTCCCGTGACATGGCGGCGCTGCGGGTCTTGAAAACTTCGCTATGAACAAGCTGCCATTTGCGACCCCGCGTCGCCTTTGCGCCACTGCCATCATTATGCGCGGCAAGGCGCTTTTCCAAATCGATTGTCCAACCGACATATGATTTTGCCGGGCCGCTATCGCAGCTTTTGAGCAGATAGACATAGCAGGATTTATCCGCCGGGCCAGTATTTTTCATGCCGTATATTTACGCGATTCCCACCTCCCATAAATTCGCTTTACACATCTCGGTAAAGCGTCTAATCACGCCTCAGCCGACCAAAATGGCGGCGTTGGAGGTGGCTCACGGGTCCTGATTTTTGGCGATTTTGCGGAGGGTAACTTGGCGACTGTTCTGGTAATTGGAGCCGGTGGTGTTGGTTCGGTAGCAGTGCATAAAATGGCAATGCTATCCGATATTTTTACGGATGTAACCCTTGCCAGCCGACGCTTAGCGCCTTGTGCAGAGATACAAAAAGCGGTCGCCAAACGCACCGGAAAATCGATAAATATCGCTCAATTGGACGCTGATAATGTGGCTGACACCGTGGCGCTTATCGACCGGGTTAAGCCCGAATTAGTGGTCAATCTGGCATTGCCTTATCAAGACTTGGCAATCATGGACGCGTGTTTGGAGACCGGCACGCATTATCTTGATACCGCCAATTATGAACCGCGCGATGAGGCCAAGTTTGAGTATCACTGGCAATGGGCTTATCAGGAGCGGTTTGCCGAAAAAGGCCTGATGGCTCTTTTGGGCTCGGGTTTTGACCCGGGCGTGACCAATGTGTTCACCGCTTATATCCAAAAACATTTGGTAGCCGATATGCGCACGCTCGATATCCTCGATTGCAATGGCGGCGACCATGGGCGGGCATTTGCCACGAATTTCAATCCTGAAATTAACATACGCGAGGTCACCGCACCGGCGCGCCATTGGGCGCAGGGTGCGTGGGTCGAAACGCCGGCGCTGTCGCATAAGCAAAGTTTCGATTTTCCTGAAATTGGCCCGCGCAATATGTATCTGATGTATCACGAAGAGCTTGAAAGCTTGTCAAAGCATTATCCCGAATTGCAACGCGCGCGGTTTTGGATGACCTTTGGCGATGCTTATTTGACCCATTTGGAAGTTCTGCAAAATGTCGGCATGACGGCGATTGAACCGATTAATTATGACGGCAAAGAGATTGTGCCGCTGCAATTTTTGAAAGCGGTGCTGCCCAATCCGGGCGATTTGGGGGCAACCACCAGCGGCAAGACCTGTATCGGCAATATTGTCAGCGGAACGCATGCGGGCGCGCCGCGCACCGTCTATTTATATAATATTTGCGACCATGCGGCCTGCTTTGCCGAAGTCGGCAGTCAGGCGGTCAGCTATACGACCGGTGTTCCGGCAATGATTGGCGCAGCTTTGATGCTGGACGGCACATGGATGAAGCCCGGCGTGTTCAATTTGGAGCAGCTTGACCCCGACCCGTTTATGAGCATGCTCACCGCGCATGGTCTGCCGTGGCAGCATATCGACTTGCCGCATGCGCCGGAGTTTGACTGATGTTGAGAACCCAATCTACCGGACCGGGCCGCTTTGCCGATTTTGATTTAAGCCGCGTGCCATCGCCATGCTTTGTGATTGATGAGGTGCGCTTAAGGCAAAATCTCGAAATTTTGAGCAGTGTGGCGCAGGCTGCCGATGCGAAAGTTTTGCTGGCTCTGAAAGCTTTTGCCATGTGGTCATTGGCGCCGCTCATCAACGAGCATTTGAGCGGCACATGCGCGTCGGGATTGTGGGAAGCCCGACTGGCGCGCAAACGCTTTGCCGGTGAATTATCGACCTATGCGCCTGCCTTTAAGCCATCTGAGTTCGCCGAGATTGCAGAACTCTCTGACCATATTGTGTTCAACAGCGTGGCGCAGACGGAGCGCTTTGCTGGCGAGGCGAAAGCGGCGGGAGCAGATTTTGCTTTGCGCATTAATCCGGAACATTCAGAAGCCGAGATTCCGCTTTATGACCCGTGCGCGGTCGGTTCGCGGCTTGGTCAGCCGATTTCGCAGCTTGAAGAATTGCCCGACGGTATGTCCGGCTTGCACTTGCATAATTTGTGCGAGCAAGGCCTTGCCCCTTTGTCGCGCACGGTCGACGCGGTGTTGCCGTTTCTCGAAGCGCATAAAGGCAAATATGACTGGCTTAATTTGGGCGGCGGTCATCTGGTGACGCGCGATGATTATGATCGCGGCGGGCTGATTGCGCTGCTTGAGAGTTTGTCGCACCGCCTCGGCGTGCAGACCTATATCGAGCCGGGCACGGCTATCGGCTTCGACAGCGCGATTTTGGTCGGGGAAGTGCTCGATGTGGTCGAAAATGATGGGGCGGTGGGCATCACCGATATTTCGCCCGTGTGCCACATGCCCGATGTCATTGAAGCGCCTTATCGCCCCGATATGCTGAGCGAGGCGGGTGAGATTGATGTTCGATTGGGCGGTGCAAGCTGTTTATCGGGCGATATTATCGGCAGCTACAAATTTGAGGCGGTGCCGAAAAGCGGCCAGCGCATCGCTTTTCTTGACCAAGCGCATTACACAATGGTCAAGACCACCACATTTAACGGTGCGCAACTCCCGTCACTGGCGATATGGAACAGTCAAACCGATGCGCTGCGCATCGTCAAAAACTTTGACTATGATGATTTTGAGGGGCGGCTGTCATGAGTGCTGCGGCGAAACAAAATCAGTTTCTTGGCGAAGAATTGAGCGATGCGGAAAACCGCGCAGAAACCGCGCGTTTTGAGGTTGTCCCATGCGGTCTTGAAGCCACAGTCTCTTATGGCACCGGCGCGGCCAATGGCCCGGCGGCGATAATTGCCGCCAGCCATCAGCTAGAGCGCTTGACCAATGGCAGCGTGCCGTGCGCGCAAGGTATCTTCACCCATGCGCCGGTCGATTGTGGGCAAGAGATAGAAACGGTGATGGCTGATTTGCGCACGCTCACGGCGGCGATTGTCGGGCGCGGGCATATTCCGGTCACGCTGGGCGGCGAACATTCCATAAGCTATGGCGCGGTCATGGGCGTGGTTGATGCTCTGAAAGCGCCCGTCGGGCTGGTGCATATTGATGCCCATGCCGACTTTCGGGCGGCTTATCAGGGTGAAAAACATTCGCATGCCAGCGTCATGTATTTGCTGGCGCAAGAGGGTCTGCCAATGGCCTCGTTCGGGGTGCGCGCACTGGCTGAAGAAGAAGCGGCGGCGCGGCACGCGCATGGGGTGATTGCCTATGATGCGGGTGAGTTGGTGCGCGGCAATATTTCCGACATCACGCTGCCCGATGATTTTCCCGAAAATATTTATGTCAGCTTTGACCTTGATGGGCTCGACCCGTCCATCATGCCGGCCACCGGCACGCCTGTGCCGGGTGGGCTGGGGTATTATCAGGCTTTGGATTTGGTCGAAAGCGCGCTGCAAGGTCGCCGCTGCGTCGGCATTGATGTGATGGAACTGGCACCGATAGACGGTCAACCGGCCAGCGATTTTACCGCCGCGCAAATCACCTACAATCTGATGGCGTTTTGCGCCTGATTTTCGGTGCCATATCGGCAAAAAAATACCTCCGGCGAGGGAGGGACGCCGGAGGTTGGTTGGGAACTGTTTGTTAGGAGGACAACAAATTCCGTTCTCAATACGTATGGTTTTAGCTTCTAGATGGTTAAAAAATCGTTAGGATAAGTAAATCTTGGGGGGAAATATGAAAAATCGCCTGTTTTCTGCGGCTATTGCCGCGACAATTTGTGCTTCTACAATATCAATATCGGCTGCTGGGGCGGCTGAAAAACCGGAAAACCGACAGGTATTGTTCGGTGAAACGCATTTGCACACACTATTGTCTTTCGACAGCTATATTTTCGGCAATCGCAACACGCCTGAAGACGCTTATCGCTATGCGAAGGGTGAAACGATTAAACACCCGGGCGGTTTTGACATGACTTTGACCGAGCCGCTGGATTTTCAATCAGTGACCGACCATGCGATTTATCTGGGCATGCTGCCCGCCATGCATGACCCGCGTTTGAAAGTCTCAAAACACCCAATCTCGCTGGAAATGCGCAAAGCCAAATCGCAAGCCGAGCGTTTGGCGGCGTTTCAGAAATTGTTCCCGTTTCTCAATAAGAGCGACAAGCCTGACGATCTGGTTGACAATGATATTATGAAATCGGCTTGGGCGGAAATTATCGCCACGGCCAATCGGCATAATGAGCCGGGCAAATTTACCACCCTTATCGGTTATGAGTTTACCTCCGGCCCGCAGCAACAAAACCTGCACCGCAATGTATTCTTCCGAGGTGATAATGGGCCGACTTTGCCCTTCAGCCGCATCATGTCGCCCAATCCTGAAGATTTGTGGGCGTGGATGGACGCGCTGCGCGATAAGGGCATGGACACGCTCGCCGTGCCGCATAACTCGAACGGCTCAAATGGTTTGATGTTCATGACCAAAAAATGGGACGGTAGCCCGATGGATATGGATTATGCCGAAACCCGCATGCGTAATGAGCCAATTGTCGAGATGACACAGGTTAAGGGCGATAGCGAAACCCATCCGCTTTTGTCGCCCAATGATGAATTTGCCGATTTTGAAACAATGCCCTTTCGCATTGGTGCCTGGATACCGAGCCAACCCGATGGGTCCTATGTGCGCCAAGCCTATCGGCGCGGTTTGGAAATGGCGGCTAAGGGCAACGGTAATCCGTATAAATTCGGCATGATTGGCGCGTCCGATACGCATGTCGGGGCAGGTGCTTTTGACGAGGATAATTATTGGTCCAAAATCGGTCTGGTCGATTCAACGGCGTCTTTGCGTGGCTCTGTGCCGTTGAAAAAGCTGAACCCCGAAGGCGGCAAATATAACATCAATAATTTCCACACATGGAGCGCGTCAGGTCTGGCGGCGGTTTGGGCCGACAGCAATACGCGCGGCGATATATTCGATGCCATGCGCCGCAAGGAAACCTATGCCACCACCGGCCCACGCATAAAATTGCGGTTTTTCGCATCGCGCAATTTCAGTCGCAATATTGAAAACCGCACTGATATGGTCAAGCGCGCTTATAATGAGGGCGTGGCGATGGGCAGCGATTTACGAATAAAAGGACGCGGTGCGCCTGAGTTTTTGGTATGGGCGATGCGCGATGTTAAATCTTATGGCTTACAGCGCCTTCAAATTGTTAAAGGCTGGTTGAAAGCCGACGGCGCGTCGGCCGAAAAAGTGTTTGATATTGCTTGTGCCGGCGGCAAAAAGCCGGGGCGCGACCATCGCTGCCCGGATAATGGCGCAAAAGTCGACATCAAGACATGCGAGGCAACAGCCAACACCTCAGCCGCTGAGCTGAAAACGGTTTGGAAAGACCCCGAATATAAAAGGGATCAGCAAGCCTTTTATTATGTTCGTGTGTTGGAAAACCCAAGCTGTCGTTGGTCAACATGGGACGCATTGCGTGCCGGTGTGCCGCCGCGTCCGGGGCTTGAAACAACCATTCAAGAGCGCGCTTATTCGTCGCCCATTTGGGTCAATTAAGCGGCTTTAACCGGTCGGCAGCCAGTCGCCCCATCAGCACCAGCAAAAACAAGGCGACGGTGAGGGTGACAATGGTCGGGCCAAGCGGCAGAGCCATTGCGTCGGCAAAGGGCAGGCCGCCCAGCATGCACAAGGCGGCGAATAAACTGCCGGTCATAGCCATTGTTTCGGGTCGGCGGCTGACCAGTCGAGCGGTCGAGGCGGGAATGATGAGCAATGATGTGATAAGCAAAATGCCGACAATTTGAACGGCGGCAGCAACCGCAACACCGAGCAGCAGCATGAGCAAAAACTCATAAGTTCGAATGGGCACGCCCTCGGCATGCGCCAATTCCTCGCTCGACGTCATCAGCAACAGGCCGGGCCATAGTCGCATCAGCAGGCCGAGCGACAGGCCGCAGCCGAGCACCACATAGACCAGCATATCGGGGCTGACATTTTCCAAACTGCCAAGCAGATAATCATGCACTTCGGCATCTTCAATGCCGAGCAGGGTCATAGCGACAACGCCGAGCGACAAAGCCGCATGCGCCAAAATGCCGAGCAGCGTATCGGTCGCCAGCAAGCGCTGGCTGCGCAGCCAAATCAGCATGACGGCGAATAAAATAGCGACAAAAATCATGCCGACTTGATTGCTGACCCCGACAACAAGACCGACCGCTACGCCGAGCAGTGCGGAATGGGCGAGGCCGTCGCCGAAATAGGCCATGCGCCGCCAAACCACAAAACAGCCCAGCGGGCCGGCCAGCAAAGCCAGCGCAATGGCGGTGATAAGCATCGGCGTGGTCATGGCTTAATCTCGTGCAAGGCTTCATGGTCATGGTCATGCGTGTGGTCATGGGCGTGGCTGTGCTGATAAACCGCCATCATTTGCGCCATATCATTGCCGAACATCTGCATGAATTCAGGATCGCGCGCGACGCTTTCGGGTGCGCCGGAGCAACAAATATGGTGATATAAGCAAACCACTTGCCTTGTCGAATTCATCACCATGTGCAGGTCGTGACTGACCATTAAAACCGAGAAGCCGCGCTTTTCATAAAGTGCGTCAATCAGCTTGTAAAATTCCAACTGACCGGTGACATCAAGATTTTGCGCCGGTTCGTCGAGCATCAGCACATGCGGATTATTGACCAATGCGCGGGCCAGTAAGACGCGCTGCAATTCCCCGCCCGACAGACCGTCTAGCGGCGTGTCGAGTAAATGGTCGCAACCGGTTTCAGCGGCAAGCGTCGCCACATCGTCGGGCGTATGTTTATTGTTCAGCGCTAAAAACCGCGCGACCGGCATTGGCAAGGTCGGGTCGATTTGAAATCTTTCTGGCACATAGCCGATGCGTAAGCCCTGCCTATGACGCACGGTTCCGCTATCTGCGGTTTCAAGCTTCAGCAAATGGCGCAGCAATACTGACTTGCCCGCGCCATTGGGGCCGATAAGCGTGATGAAATCATGCTCGCCCAAAGTCAGCGATACATTGTCGAGCACCAGCCCGCCTTGACGGCGCACACATAACTCTTTGGCTTCAACTAACGGCTCGGACACACCGGCTCTCCATTTGCAACAGCACTAAGAGGCCACTTGTTCCAACTGCTTGCCCATTTGCTCCCACAGCATATTGACGGCCTGCAAAGGCCGCACCATGACTTTGAATCTGGTAATCAGGCCGTCATCATTAAAGTCGATAATATCGACGCCATTGACGTATTTGCCACCCATTTCGGCTTCGAATTCCAAAATCATGCGGTTACCGGCTTCGGTTTCATGGACATATTCGAACTTGGTGTCGGAAAACACGACACCGGCCGACAATAAATATTGCATCGCCTTGTCTTTGCCTTTTTGCGGCGTGAAGACGACGGGCGAGATGAATTCAACATCATCATGCAACATGGAAGACAGAGCTTCTTTGCTCGGGTTTTCCATATAGGCGTGCCATTTGGCAATCAGTTCTTTAGACATATCGCGTCCCCCTCATTGGCGGCCAGCTTAAGGCTTTGTGCCGGTGCTGCCAATAAAAAAGGGCCGGCGCGGTGCGCCGACCCTTAAAATCAATCTAATGAAAGATTATTTTTTCTTGGTTTTGCCTTCACTCTCGGTGACGGCAACGTGCCAGATAATCAGGCCGAAGGCGATTTTGTTCAGCACATCTGCCAGATTGTAAATAATGTTCAGCGTGTTTGAATCGACGCTGCCCATCATGTAACCCAACAAATAGCCGAGCGGATAAATCGCCCAACCGAAAGTCACAATATACCGCATCAGGCTAAAGGCTGACTGCACGGCAGGGCTGGCATTTTCAGCATTGAGCTGACCGGCCTCGCCACGGAAGATTTCATACAACACGTATACCCAAGCTGCGGTTCCCAGAACAAAGCCAGCAGTTACATCCATGTAACCGGCTTCACCCAGATAACCGAAGACCAGCATCAGCGTCGTACCAATCAGTAGGCGCCAGAAAACACGCGCCGGAACGGCGGTGATGGCTGACAAGATGAGGAAAAACTCAACCATCAGCAGCGGCACCGTAATCAGCCAATCGATATAACGATAAACGGTCGGTGTTTCGCCAGTCGAAACCCAAACGTCACGCATATAGAAATAGTGAACGGCGGCAACCAGTGTCACCAAGCCGGAAACCGTCAAAGAGGTTTTCCATTTTGCGTCAACGCGGTCACGTTCGATGAAAAAGAAAACGGTTGATGCCACGAGGGCCATTGAAATCAACCAAAAAGAAATGCCGACAAAATCGTCGGGCTCAAGATTGGCATCAGCCGCTATGGCGAGCGACGGAAGACCAGAGAAAGCCAAAGCTGCAGCAGTGACTTTCCAACGCTTAACAATATTCATGTTAGAACTCCCATGATTTAACAAAATTATCATAGCGTGTCAGAATGACGCGGCTAGGAAAAAAATCGATTTTTTCAAAAAAATTGCCCTTTTGGCCCAATTTACCCCTAAAATCAGCTTATTGCGGGGTGTAGCGTGGATATTCCTAAGTTAAAACAAGGCCTTAGAGAAGATTTGTCCGATATTTTGGAGCGTTCGCGCTTTGTCGAGCGCCAAAAACTGGCGCAAAGCAATGCCGTGCATCGGCTGACCCGCGCCGAAGCGATTGCCACTGCTGCCAATTTACACGAGTTATTAGGCTGGATTCCTGAGCTTTGCGTCGAAACGACAGGGCAAACCAAAGCCACCGCCATCAACATTACGGCGACCGTGACCGGAGCCGAAACCATTTCGATTACCGGCCTTGTCGCTGTGCCGGGCGATTTGCTGAGTGCCGATTTCGACGCGTTAGAGCACCCGACCTATGTGTTGCTCGATGAATTCAGCGGTGATTCGCGCCCGATTGAATCGCGCGAAGCTCTGTCATTGGCACTTTTTGAAGGTTTCACCCGCAGCTATCGCGAGCGTTATGAATTCGTGCTGACCGATCCGGTGCTGCGTGAAAAGGCGATTTTGAAAGCCGGTCATTTAGACGACGAATAAGCTAATGCCCTTGATGGGGCATATGATGATGCCCGTGATGAGGAGATGGCTTTTGCCGCTGCATCGGTTGCGCGCTGACCGAGAGCGATGCGCCATTTGCAAAATTGAGTGTCACCTCAATGGCTGCTTCCTTGTCACGTTTATCACCGCGAAAGCCAAACAGCATGAGGTGATGTCCGCCCGGTTTCAGTGCCAACTTGCCATTGGCGGGCAGAGCAAAATCCGTCACCTGCACCATGCGCATCATGCCGTCGGCTGACGTCTCATGCGTGTGTAATTCAATTCGTTCAAACGCATCGCTGGTCGCGCCGACCAACTGCGTCGCGCTGCTTTTATTATGCAGGGTGACAAATAAAACCCCCGGGCGGTCACCAATGCCCAATTTGATGCTCGGGGCATGGGCCATAATCGCCATATCGTTGCGTGGGTCGGCATGGAGCGGGTTTAACGCAAAACCCAGCAGGCAGAGTGATAAAAGCAAAAAACGCATAGACTTTCCCCAATCAAAACGCGCGTGTTAGCGACTGCGCGGGCGCAATATATAGCACTGAACGCAGTTTTGGCAGTGAATATGTCGCAGGGTGTTTTATCGGTCAAAAGGGACTTTTTCGCTTGTCTCGCATGGTCATTTTTCCCTAAGCTTTTAGCAGTTGTAGTGGGGAGGACGCTGAAGTGGCACATCCAACATTGAATCAAAAGCAGGGCACAATTGTTAACGTCATTGCGCTGGGGCTTATTGCGCTGGGCATGGTCGCTGCGACATTGAGCCAGAGCGATGATGACGCTTCGGGGTCGATTAATCGCGGTGGCGCATCGGCCAGTGCGAGCATCGGTAAAATCGACACGCCGCGCATCGTCAATGCGGAAAGCGAGCCGGGCAATTGGCTGTCTTATGGTCGCACTTATGCCGAGCAGCGCCATTCTCCCCTGACGCAAATCAATAAAAAGACAATCGGTGATTTGGAATTGGCGTTCTCCGTCGATATGTACACAACACGCGGGCTTGAAGCCTCGCCGATTGTTGTCGACGGCATTTTATATATGACCGGCTCTTGGAGCGTGGTGCATGCGGTCGATGCCAAGACCGGTGAAGAAGTTTGGTCTTACGACCCTGAAGTGCCGGGCGACTGGGCGCGCAAAGCGTGTTGCGATGTCGTCAATCGCGGAGTTGCGGTTTATGACGGCGCAGTATATGTCGCCAGCCTTGACGGCTATCTGATCTCGCTGAACGCCGAAACCGGTGAAGAAATTTGGCGGGTCAATACGATTATCGACCGCAGCCGCGCCTACACCATCACCGGTGCGCCGCGTGTTGCCAATGGTCGTGTGTTTATCGGCAATGGCGGCGGCGAATATGGCGTGCGCGGCTATGTAACCGCCTATGACGCCAAAACCGGCGAACAAGACTGGCGCTTTTATACTGTGCCGGGCGACCCCAATAAGCCGTTTGAGCACCCTGAAATGGAAGAAGCCGCGTCAACCTGGAAAGGCGGCGAGTGGTGGAAAATCGGCGGCGGCGGAACCGTATGGAACTCCATCGTTTATGACCCCGATACTGACACGGTTTATCTGGGCGTCGGCAATGGCAGCCCGTGGACGCGCTCCATTCGTTCGCCCGGTGGCGGCGATAATTTGTTCTTATCGTCAATTGTCGCGCTGGACCCGAACACCGGTCGCAAGAAGTGGCATTATCAAACCACACCCGGCGACACTTGGGACTATACCGCCGTGCAAGACATGATGCTGGCCGATATGGAAATCGATGGCGAAGAGCGCAAAGTGATTATGCAAGCGCCGAAAAACGGTTTCTTTTACGTGCTTGACCGCGAAACCGGTGAATTGCTGCGCGCCAACCCGTATGTGACGGTTAATTGGGCCAGCCATATCGACATGGAAACCGGTCGTCCGGTGGAAAATGACTCGCGCAATTTTTCCGAGACCAACAAGTCGCAATGGATTTTGCCCGGCCCGCTTGGCGGCCATAACTGGCAGTCGATGAGCTTCAACCCGAACACCGGTCTGGTGTACATTCCGGCAATGGAAAGCCCGCTAGTGTTTGATGTCGACCACGACTTCAAAGCTACCGGTCGCTATAAATATATTGAGGGCGGTTGGAACACCGGCATTGAGTTCGGTCGTTTGCTGCCGCTCTTGGCTGAGCATCCCGACTTCCCGCCCAATAAGGGTTACATCACAGCTTTTGACCCGCTGACCGGCAAGACCCATTGGATGCGCGAACATTCGATGCACTGGAATGGCGGCACCATGTCAACCGAAGCGGGGCTGGTGTTTCAGGGCAATGGCGATGGTTATTTCGTCGCTTATGATGCCGAAAACGGCGAGGAAGTGTGGAAGGTCAACACCTACACCTCAACCATCGCACCGCCCATCACTTACGCGATTGACGGCGAGCAATATGTCGCCATTCAAGTCGGCTCCGGCGGTGCAGGCGGTCTGACCGACGGTTCGGCCATGCCGGCGTCCAATAAATGGGGCAATTTCGGTCGTCTGCTAGTGTTCAAGCTGAACGGCGGCGGCTCGATTGACCAGCCCGAGCATTGGGCGCGTGAAATCCCTGAGCCTCCGAGCATTGAGATGGCCGACGCGGCGATTGACCACGGCATGGAGCTGTATCACGAGGTCTGCACCTTCTGTCACGGCATTGCCGTTATCGGCGGCGCGGCGGTTCCCGATTTGCGCAAAATGAGCGAGCAAACGCATCGCATGTTTAAGGAAATCGTACTGGAAGGCGTGCTGGAAGATCGTGGCATGTCGAGCTTTGCCGACCGCCTGAGCGAGAAAGATGTTGAGGATATTTACACCTTCATCATCGCGCGTTCTTGGCAAGACTATGAGGCACAAGAAGCAGCCAAGAAAGACGCAGCCGAGAAAACCGGCATGCTCAAGCTCAACTGAGCGACCTCACATTGAAAAATTAAGGGCGGCCCGCCACCATGCGGGTCGCCTTTTTTATTTGGCGATAAGCGGCCTAGCGGGTGCTTCAACCCCGTCTCGCTAGCGGCACTTCGCGCGGCTGCTCGCTTGGGGAAGGCGCACCGGGTTCGCCACAAGGCGAACGGGTGCTTTAACCCTTTGGGGGTAAATCGCTGCCGGGTAGTTCGCGGAAGTCGAGCTTCAGGCGCTCTTCTTCGCCGGCGCTGTCGGGGCGGGCTTTATTGCCGTCGCGCTGCTGAATTTTATCGACATCATCGGGCGTCGCCGCCTTATAGCTGAGGCGCGCTTCCAAATCGCGCCCATCTTCTTTTTTCTGCAAGGCGTCGTCCACCTGCTCGGCCAATTCGGGCGAGAAAGGCAGTTCGTAGAGCCTCGGCTCGCCGGTCGCCAAACCGCGCGATGTCAGCTTTTGCCCAAGAATATAAATTGCGCCTTTTGTGCCGCGCGCCTTATCGGGCTCTTCAACCACCGCCCAATGCAGCTTGAACGGGTTGGGCGGCTCGTCGGCAATGGCCCAGCCGCGCAGGTTTTGCGCGCCGTGATAAGTAGCCAGATAAAGCAGGGTGACGGCAGCTATCGCGCCGATTTTTATCTCGCGGCGATATTTGGTTTCAAGGTTAAGCGTCAGCAGCAGCGCCGCCAGCGCCGCATAAGCCAGCCCCAAAAGCAGAGGAATACTCATTGTGACCCCGCTTGGTTGGTATTTTCTTGTTTGGAGTTGAAATCTTCAGCCCGGATAAGCAGCTTGTCGCGCGTCGCCATTTCCAGCACCTCGCCGGTCGCGTTGAGGCGGAAGCGAATGGCGGTTTGCTCATCGCCCGCGCCGGTCAGCACATTATTGCCGGCAAAAATAACTTTCACTTGCGGGTTCAGCTTTTCCACCTTCACCTTTACCGGTACGGGGCTGCCGCTTTCCGCCTTATAATGCAGCACATTGACCACATATTCGCCCGCCGCAATGCCGCGAATGGTGACGGTCTCTTGATTGAGCGGGTTTTCAATTTTCTTGCCCGACACGATGATGGAGTCGCCCAGCCAACCGCGATCATCGCGGTCGAGATGCATCAGTCCCGCCTCGCGCGCATCAAACCACACCAGATTGCCTTCGCCGTCTTCGACAATCAAATCGACATCGTCTTGGTGGCCGTCGGGCCATTGCGCGGTAATCATAAACTCGGCTTTCGGGTTTATTTTTCCGTCCGTCACTTCCGGCCTTATAAGAATAAAGGCGACGCAAAACATGAACGCAAAACCCAATAGCGCATTGAACAGAATATCGGTAAACGCATTCTGGTCTTCGTTGGGCGCGAATAATTTATCGCCCGTCATGCAGCTTCCTCAATCAACCGCTTTTGCATGGCATCGGCCAGAAATTGAAACTGAAAGCGCAGCACAATATTGGCAATTAGACCGGCGAGGGTGGTGTAAAGCGCCACCGCCATACCGGCTGACATGGCGGCCAGCGCCGATTGCAGGCTGGCGGCATCAAAGCTGGTCAAATTGCCGATGGGCGCGAGCATGAGGATAAAACCGATAATCGTGCCCAATAGGCCGATTTTCAAAACACTGTCGGCGGCAAACCAGCCATGATTAAGCCAGCGCGCCATATCATCTTCAGGCAGTTGCGTCGTCATATCTTCCGTGCGGCGCAGCAAAATCAGCCAGCGCGCGCTCATCGCTGCCCAAATGGCAAGAATGAGCCAAGACAAGCGACTGCGGTCACCTTCCAGCAGCACTGCCAAAAGTCCGCGATCGAACAGCAAATAGCCGCCGAATAAAATCAAACCGAGGACAATCAGTCCTTGTTGCAAAGCTTTGCTGCTTCCATTGGCTGGCGTGTCAGACATTGGTTTCCTCCCAATTGGGCGCCAGTCTAGGCGGCTAATTTGTGGCTGTCGAGAGCAAGAATGACTTGCACGCGCCACCGCCGCGTCATCTTAGCGCTTGCTAATCAAGCGGTTAAGTGCATCATTTTCGTCTAGGGAGAAATTCATGAGTGCAACAGATGCAGACAGCGTTCGGCTGGCTTCGGCTCGCCGCATAAGCTGGTATGAGATCTTTTGTTATGCCATGCCGCCGGTCGGCGCGGGCTACATGTTCTGCCTTGTCACGCTTTACACGATGAAATTTTCGACCGATGTGCTGCTTATCGCACCGGCACTGATGGGAGCGATTTTCGGCCTGTCGCGCTTTTGGGACGCGATATCAGATCCGTTGGTCGGCTACTTATCCGACAAAACCAAAACCCGCATGGGTCGCCGTCGCCCTTGGCTATTGGGCGCGATATTGCCGACGGTGCTATTTTTCTGGATGCTGTCGTCGCCCGCCAATGGGGTCAGTGCGGGCATGCTGGCCTTATGGATGGGGGTCGCGATTATCGGCTTTTTCTCGGCCCAAACCATGTTCATCGTGCCGCATATGTCATTGGGGGCAGAGCTGACCGATGATTATCACGAGCGGACAAAAATCTTTGCGGCGCGCCATGCCGGTTGGATTGCCGGTTACATCTCCGCTTTGGGCACGATGTATTTACTCATTCTGGCTGAAGGCGAGAGCGAAGCGGCGGTGCGGACACTTAATGCGGACCAGTCGCTATTTGCCGGATTATTTGCCGCCACCTGTTTGCTCATCTGCGTTTGGGGTTTGCGCGAGCGACCTGAATTTATGGATAAAGCCCCCGAAAAGCCTTGGGAAGCAGCGCGGGATATTTGGCAAAACAGCCATGCGCGCTTGCTGCTAATTGTTATCTTCATCGAAAATTTGGGCGGCGCGGCGATTACCATTTTGACGCTTTATACGGCGCAATATGTAATGAATGCGCCGGCTATGGCACCGCTTTTCATCCTCTCTTATATGGTGTTTTCGTTCATACTGACGCCGCTATGGATGCCGCTGGCAAGGCGCTTTGGCAAAAAGCGGCTATGGCTCGGCTCTATGTTGACTACCGCGATTGCATTTGGCTGCATGATAACGCTGGAGCCCGGCATGGAGATGCGGCTGATTGTGTTGGCCGCTATCGCCGGCGCGGCGGGCTCTTGCGGCGGCACGATTAACCCGTCCATCAAGTCGGATATTATCGACCTCGATGAATACCGAACCGGCGAGCGCAAAGAAGGCGCATATTTCGCGGCTTGGTATTTCGTTTCCAAATCAGCCTATGGGGTGATGCTGACGGTTACGGGTTTTGCTCTGTCGATTGCCGGTTTTGTGCCCAATGTCGAGCAAAGCGCGACGGTTATCTGGACCTTTAAGGGGCTTTACGCAGGCGCGCCTTTTGTCGCTTATATTATCGGCGCGATTTTGTTTACCCGCTTCAAATTCGACGAAAACGAGCATAAAAAAGTTATCGCCGAATTAGAAGCCAAACGCGGTAAAAAATAGGCGGCCACAAAAAAGGGCGGTTTGATGAACAAGCCGCCCCTTTTCAAATCTGTTCAATCGGCTTTACGCGGCCGACTTCGTGCTTTACTCCGCAGCCAGTTTTTCTTCTGCTGCGCCTTGCGGGCCGCGCACCAGCTTACCGGGCATTTTGCCGGTCGGTGCGCCATCTTCATAAGTCACCACACCATCGACAATCGTGTAGCGATAGCCGTCAATTTTTTGAATCAAACGGCGGCCACCGGCGGGCAGGTCATAAACCATTTCCGGCTCGCCCAATTGCAGCGCGTCAAAATCAATCACATTGATATCGGCCTTCATGCCGGGTGCGATGATGCCGCGATCATGCAAGCCATAAAGCGCTGCCGTGTCGGCGGTTTGCGCTTTCACCGCTTCTTCCAACCCAAAGCGCGCACCACGGCTGCGGTCGCGCACCCAATGGCTCAACAAATAAGTCGGGAAGCTGGCATCGGTGATAACTCCGCAATGCGCGCCGCCATCTGACAGGCTGAGCACCGTATTGTCCGACTGGAACATGGTGTGGATATGGTCATAATTCTGATTGGCGTAATTGAGCAGCGGCAGAAACACATAACCGCGTCCGTCATTTTCCATCAGCATATCGTAAACCACTTCAGCCGGCGCTTTGCCCTCGGCCTTGGCGATTTCGGCAATGCTGTCTTCAGGACTTGGCTCGTAATTTGGCACGCCGTCTTGCACCAAACGGAACATATTATTGAAGCCCAGCGTAATCAGTGCGGCAATGCCGTGCCCACTTGGCAGACCTTCGCCATCATCGGCGGTCTCATCCATGAAATAGGGCGCGCCGTTAATCAGCTTGTCGCGCACTTCAGGCTTTTTAAGCTCGGCAATGCGTGCCGCTGGCTGCATCTCAGCATAGGGCAGATAGTCCGGGTGCAGCGAGAACGGATGCACGGTGCTTTCCCAACCCAAAATAAGACCGGGCGCGCGCAGGGCGATTTGCGCCTTAATGTTTGCGCCATTAGCCACTGCATCATCGGTCATCTGCAACAGCTTTTTCCAGCTATCTTTCTCAACCGGATTTTGCAGCAGTGCATAGGTTACGGGCAAGCCGGTTTTTTGCGACATTTCAGCCATCCAACCAAATTCTTTTTCAGCCGGATTAAGATCAGAGGCCATTTCAAATACTCCATGACCGCCGCGCTCCATGCCCTCGGCAATGCCGATAAGCTCGTCCTTATTGGCGAATGTGCCGGGCACCGGCTCGCCATCTTTCGACAGGTGCAACATGGTGCGCGAGGTCGAAAAGCCCAGCGCACCGGCTTTGATACCGTCTTCGACGATATCGGCCATTTGTTCAATGTCGTCTTGTGTCGCTGCCTCATTATCGGCACCGCGCTGACCCATCACATAAGCGCGCACAGCGCCATGCGGAATTTGTGTCGCGACATCTAGCGCGCGTGGCAATTTATCCAGCGCGTCCAGATATTCGGGGAAAGTCTCCCATTGCCAGTCAATGCCTTCAGCCAATGCGGCGCCAGGAATGTCTTCCACGCCTTCCATCAGATTGATTAGCCAGTCATGCTTGTCGGCTTTTGCCGGTGCGAAACCGACCCCGCAATTGCCCATCACGGCGGTGGTTACGCCGTTCCAGCCCGACGGGGTGAGATAGGGGTCCCAAGTCACTTGACCGTCATAATGGGTATGAATGTCGACCCAGCCCGGCGTCACAAGGTCGCCTTTGGCATCAATCTCAGTTTTGGCTTGCGCGTCGATAACGCCAATTTCGGCAATCTTACCGTCTTTGACGGCAATATTTGTCGTGCGCGCCGGAGCGCCGGTGCCGTCCACCAGCTTGGCATTGCGAATTATCAAGTCAAACATCTAACTCTCCCAAAAGTGTTGAGCTAATAATGAAACAAAGCTAGGGTTTTTGCAATTGAGGAGAGCGCATATGTACAATTTACGAAATATGGGGATACCTAAGGTTTTAGCCGCTTTGGCTTTGGGAGTGGCATCTTTTGGGTCGGCGGCGGCAGACCCGTCGCAGCTAGGCACGACATTGACGCAAAACGGAGCCAATCCGAAAGCGTCTGCCGATGGCACAATACCGGCCTATACGGGCGGCATCACCAAACCACCCGCAGGCTATGTGAAGGGTGGCGACCATATCGACCCGTTCGGCGATGATAAGCCGCTATTCTCCATCACGGCGCAAAATATTGAGCAATATGCCGCGCGCCTGAGCGAGGGGCAAAAAGCCCTGCTGATGCGATACCCTGAAACCTATCGCCTGGATATTTATCCGTCGCGGCGTTCGTGTGCGCTGCCGCAGCCGGTTTATGATGAAACCAAGAAAAATGCCTCGCGCGCGCGGCTGATTGATGACGGTAATGGCGTTGCCGATGCGCGCATCGGTGTGCCGTTTCCAATCCCGAAAAGCGGGCTTGAGATTTACTGGAACCATAATTTTTTCTGGCACGGGCATCGCTATCACGCAGTAACCAGCGGCGCCAATGTTTATGCAAACGGCACACGGACAAAAATCATTCGCGAGGATTGGCGCTATAATTTCTATGCCGACCCGCAAGGGCCCGACCCGAAACATGCCAATAATCAGTTTCATTGGATGGGGATTTGGAAAGCGCCGACGCGTTTTAACGGCTCGGGTTTTTCCATGTATAATACCATCAATCAGGTTAAGCAGCCGCGCAATGGCGTGATGTTCAACCCAAGCACCCGCAAAATTATGCGCGCACCGGCCGGTGCAGTGACCTATGACGGGTTGTTATCAACCGCCAATGGCCTGCGTAATAATCACAATATGTATATGTTCTCCGGCGCGCCCGACCGCTATGAGTGGAAGCTGCTCGGCAAGAAAGAAATCTATGTGCCGTATAATGCCTATAAAGCCTCGGCGATGACGGTTGACCGCGACGATTTCATGACCATCAACCACCCTAATCCTGACTATTTGCGCTATGAATTGCATCGTGTTTGGCAGGTCGAGATAACGCAAAAACCGCAATTCAATATGAAACAGGCGCGGCGCGTGTTTTACGCCGATGAGGATAGTTGGATTTTCCTGCTGGCTGATATTTACAATAAAGACAATGAGTTAATGCGTATTCAGCATGCCTTTATCAAAAACTATTACGAGGCTCCGGCATGCGTGTTCGAGTTCGATATTATGTATGAGGTGGCCTCCGGTCGCTATAATATCGACCATATCAAAATCGACGATGGCCCTGCCGATTTGGATTATGATTTGGATCCGGGCGATTTCGGCTCGTCTGCCTTGAAACGGAAAATCGGTCGCTAATGCAGCTACCGATTGATTTAGACGAGGTTAAAGGTTTCCTCGACGCGGCTGAGGGCGCGGCGCTTTACGCGGCGGCGGAAGAAATGGCACCGCAAGGTCTATGCGTCGAAATCGGTTCCTATTGCGGTAAATCAACGATACTGCTCGGCACGGCTTGCCAAAAGGCGGGCGGCACATTGCTGGCGATTGACCATCATCGCGGCTCGGTAGAAAACCAGCCGGGCGAAGAATATTTCGACCCTGAGTTGGACGATGGCGCGGGCGGCATGTCTTCGCTGCTCGAATTTCGCGCCAATATTCGCCGCGCCGGATTGGAAGATGTTGTCGTGCCCGCGCTCGCGCGCTCGCAAGTGGCGGCGCGCTTGCCGCTGGCGGCACCGGCCTTTGTGTTCATCGATGGCGGTCATTCCATGCCTGCCGCTCTGGCTGACTATCAAAATTGGGGCGTGCGGGTGATGCAGGGCGGGCTATTAGCCATTCATGACGTGTTTCCCAACCCCGCCGATGGCGGTCGCCCACCGCATGAGATTTACAAACTGGCGCTGCATAGCGGTTTGTTTGAAGAAGAACAGGCGGTGAAGAGTTTGAGGGTTTTGCGGCGTTTGTAATCTTCGCTAGGGGCGACCCGTCAAAACGCCATGCGCCGGGCTTAGTTTCAGCACCGCGTCATGCGCCAATATAACCGCGCCGGAGGTCCAAGCGGGACGCTCCACCGGCCAGAAGACGCGGTCTTCCACCTGCATGCCCATCCAATATGCGCCGTTCTCATCGCGAAACCGATCGAGCCAAGATAAATGCGTTTCGGCGCGGGCCGTGTCGCCATGCGCCATCAGCGCCATTGCCAATTCTGCGCTTTCAGCCACCGTTACCCAGGGTTGGTCGTCGACACAGCGACAGCCAAACCCGTCAATCACGAAGTCGCTCCAGCGCGCCGCCAATCTTTCGGTTTCTTGCTCGGACGATAGCGCGCCCGACAAAACCGGATAATACCAATCCATCGAATAACGGGTTTTCGGCGCCCATGTGCGGTCATAGCGATGCGGCTTGTGAGCCAGCGCATCGGCCAGCTTGGCGCGCGCACGCGCCCAGCTTTGCGCGTCGTGACCCAGCCTGTCAGCCAGCTTTTCGGCGCATATCAAGCTTTTATGGATTGAGCTATTGCCGGTTATGAGTGCGTCATCTTCGGGCGTTTGCGGGTCGGGCGCGCTCCAACGAATGTCGCCATCGGGCGATTGCAGCGCGACAACAAAATCGATTGCCGCTTTCACCATCGGCCAGTTGGCAGCGGCATAATCAATTTCATCATGCAGTTTCAGATGATGCCAAATCGCGGTGGCGATATAGGCGATGAAATTGGTATCGCGGATTTTGTGCCCGTCTTCGACACCTTGCATGGTGAATTGGTGCAATTCGTCGTCAATCGGCACGGCGCTGCCCAATTGCCCCCACCAAGAACCGTCTTGGGCTTGCGTGTTGCGTAAAAAGGAAATCGCGCGCTCAGCCGCGTCGCGGCGACCGATAAGGTTTAACCCCATCGCCGCTTCCAAATGATTCCACGGGTCGATAACACCGTTTTTGAACCACGGGATTGAGCCGTCAGGATTTTGCAGTGCTTCGATAACATTGCCTGCACCGTCAAACTTTTCGTCAAACTTACCGTCGGTTAAAATGCTCATTACACCGCAACTGGTTCATCTGCGGGCTTGTCGAAATACATGACAATGCTTTTGCCCATAAGCGGGTCAGCCAGCGCCGAAAGCGCGCGCAGCGGCAGCGGATTTTTGAGGATTTCGACCTCGAGCAATTTTTTATAACCGCGCACTATCAGATTGCTGTCATTATTGACTCCAACGGCGCAGCGTAGCCACCAATAGGGGCTGTGCAGGCCGTGTTTCAAATGTTTGCCGCGATAGTCAAAGCCCAGCGATTCAAAATCATCGCGCAAATCGCGGCTGCGGAAAATCCGCACATGCCCGCCCGGCGTGTTGTGATATTGCTCAGAAAACAGCCAGCAAATCTGCTCGGGCCAGCGATGCGGCACTGAAATTCCGATTTTGCCACCCGGTTTGACGATGCGCCAAATCTCGGTCAGCGCGCTTTGATAATCGGGAATATGTTCCAACACTTCAGAGCAAATAAGCCGGTCGAAATGATTGTCAGGGAAGGGCAAAGACAGCGCATCGCCGACCATCAGGTCGAAACGCCGCGCCGCACCGGTTTGCGGTTCCAAATCGGGATTGGCATCAAAACCGGCGCGCGTGACTTTCACATCTTCAAAACCCAAATCAAGGCCGACAGCACGGCACCGCTTATGAAAATAAGCAGCATGGGTATGGCGACCATGCCCGCAGCCCAAATCGAGCAAAACATGACCGTCTTGAAGGTCCAATCTGTCGAGATTAATGGTCTGCATGTCTTACAGCAATATTCCGTGATGGGCCGCCAGCGTGCGGCGGTATAGGCCGACGACATCGCGCGCGCAACGTTCCCATTTGAAACTGTCGAGAATGTGCTGGCGTGCCTTGATTGACATTTTTTCGCGCCGCGCCGGATCTTTTAATAAAGCGTCAAGCGCTTCTGCCAGAGCGGGCGGGTTTGAATGTGGGACGACGATACCTGCATCGCCCACGACTTCCGGCAATGAGCCGCCATCGGTCGCGACTAATGGCACACCGCAAGACAGAGCTTCGCCCGCCGGAAAGCCGAAACCTTCATAAACCGAAGGCGACACCGCAATCGTCGCCTCGGCATAGAGGTCGCAAATATCCTCGCTGGTCAGGCCGGAAACAAATTTAACGCGGTCGCGAATACCCAAGCGGTTCAACTCTTCCATCGTTTGGCCTTCGCGCAAACGCCCGACCACCAAAAGTTCCAAATCAGGATGCTCAGCCAGCAAACGGTAATAGGCGCGAATGAGATAAATCAGCCCCTTGAGCGGCACATCGGCGCTGGCGGTCACCATCAGACGGTTGGTCTTGCGTTCAATATGCGGCTGCGGGGTAAACAGTTCATGGTCAATGCCGTGATGAATACGCGTCATGCGCGCGGCCGGAATACCGAAATCTTTTTCGACATCGCGTTTGGTGCTGTCCGAGACAACAATGAGCGGGTCGAGCTGGCGCGCCACTTTTATCTGCATATTAAGGAAGGAATACCAACGCCATTTGAGGAATTTGATATGCGGCCATTTGGCGTGCGAAATATCAATCCGCTTATCCATTGTGATGGGGTGATGAATTGTGCCGACAACCGGCAGCCCCATATCGCGCACATCGAGCATGCCGTAACACAAGGTTTGGTTGTCATGCATGATGTCATACTGGTCGATTTTATCGCGCATATAATCAGCCATGCGGACACCGAAAGTGTAAGGCTCCGGAAAACCACCCCAATTATGGCTCCACCACTCAAACAAATCGGTCTTGTTCGACATGATTTCGCGGCTGAGGCAAGCAATCGGATTTTCGCGCGCATACATATCGAGCGACGGCAGTTTTATCAGCCCGACACGGTCGTCAAGTATCGGATAGGGCGGGCCGGATATGACATCGACATGATGGCCCAAATCAACCAGCGCTTTTGAAATCAGCCGCATGTAAATGCCCTGACCGCCGGTATGCGGGTCAGAGCGGTAACTTGGCAGAAGGATTCGCAAAGGGGCGTCGCCCTTTATCGCTTCTAAAGGAAGGGCACCGGCGTCACCAACGCGTGTTTCTGGACGGTTCATCGAAACCCCGAGAAATATTAGCTTACTTGCGCGCGACTATAAGTCGGTGCGGGGCAGGTCTCAAGGGCTACTGCGCTTTTTTCATGCAAATCGTCGTGTTATCCAAACCGCCTCAGCACCCAATCTTGCATGAGATGAGCCAGTTGTTCGGGCTGTTCGTTTTGTGTCCAGTGACCGCAATTATCAATAATATGGGTTTCCAAATCATCGACATAGGCGGGCATGCCGTCAGCCATGCTGGGCGGTAAAACCCTGTCATCGGCGGCGCAAATCATCAAGCTGGGATGGGTGATTTTTTGCTCATCACTCTCTGACATCTGCCAGTTACGGGTGAAATTGCGATACCAATTTATGCCGCCGCGAAAACCGGCGCGTTTGAAGCCGTCGAGGTAATATTGAAAATCCGTTTCATCAAAAAGCGGCTGACCGGGCCATGTCGCTTCATCATCTTTCAACATGTTGAGAATTTCTATGCGTGTCCACGCGTCGCTCGGTACATCGACATTTTCCAGCCCACCGCTTTTGCGATACATCATGCGCAGCAGTTTACCCGGGTCGGCATCAAACACCGCTTCAGCGCGGCCATAATCTTGAAACATGGCGATATAGAAATCATCGCCCATTGTTTGGCGCATCAGCTTGATAGGGTCATCGCTCAGGCGGGGGATAAAAGGCGTATTAACGCCAATAAGACCGGCGACACGTTCAGGGTGACGTATTGGCATTTGCCAAATTAGGAAGCCGCCCCAATCGTGACCGGTAAAAATCGCCTTATTGATTTCCAGCGCGTCCAGTAAATGCGTCAGATCGCCGGTCAGATGTGTCATATCGTAAAGCGGCACATCGTCCTCACCGCCGCCATCGCTCAACGCTTTGCCGGTCATGCCGAAACCGCGCTGCTCGGGCACAATCACATGCAGTCCTGCCGCGACCAATATCGGCACCACTTTGCGCCAGCTATAGGCCAGTTCGGGCCAGCCATGACACAAAACCAGCGACGGCACATCGGCGCGCCGCGTGCCGGCTTCAAACACCGCCATGCGCAAATCAGGCAGGTCAATATAGGTGGGGTTACGCCAATCAATCATTTTGCAAACCTACTTACTCAGTAAAAAATCACGCTTTTTTGTGCGACGAATATCGCTCAGACACGGCTCATCATCGGTATAGAGAAACGCATAGGTGAACGCTTTATTGCCGTCCATCACCAGACGGCAAAAGCCTAATTCGCTATCGGGCTTATTGTCGGGGCACTCGGCCATATCGATATGGGGAATGTTTTCCTCGAACTCCGAATAGGGGACGGGGCAGTCAGCCGCAAAGGCGGGCGAGATAAGAAAAGGTAAGGTGAATAGAAAGCGCATCAGCTAGGTCTCCCAAATAGGGCTCTATTCTAACCACCGGCACGCGATTTCGTAAATGGAAGAATACGCGCCGACCGGTTGCGCGTTATCGGTGCTGATGCGTTGGGCTTCAGCCTCACCACTTTGGCGCAACTCTGGCGTGCGCTCTGCATCAATTGCAAGGTTGTTTGATTGGTTCCGTAGCGTCTGGTCATGGTGATTTTCTTTCTGCTATTGATAATTATTATTAACTAGAAGAGGGTGTCGGAGTCAAATGTTTTATCAGTCGGGGTGCACTAGCACCGTAAAACAGGGGTTGCGCGTCAACATGCCTGTTGCCCCTTTACGGCCTCTATCGCGGGCTCCTTGTGGTGTTCCCGCGAGAGGCCACGGCGTGACATATTCGACCGGCTTCGGCTTCGGTCTGTTTTATTTTGCCACCACCCCGACAATGCGGAGTGGAGGAATTTTTTCAGC
>JAKMCZ010000144.1 GCA_022428185.1 Alphaproteobacteria bacterium
CCATCAACCGCACCGATTTTCGACCAATAATCATATTCGTCAAATGCGCCCGCCGAGACATGCGTGTCAGAGGCAGAAATCAGACCGAATTTATAAGGGTTACCTTTGCCCTGCGCCTGCATTTCAAGGCCACGGCGATAGGCTTGACGCACATAAGAGCCGTCAATTCGACTGTCGTTCCAAGTCGCGATTTGATAGGGCATGATTTCAAAAGCAGCCCATTCATCATTCGGGCTTTGCAGCGGATGGGTTTCCGATGTGCCCTTGACTTGCGACACTTCGACAATCGGCTCATTGCGCATGCGCGTGGCTGAATATTCAGCGTCAATCTCGTTCCCGTCAAAAGTTTTCTCGGCAAACATATAACCGTCAGAACCGTTTGAATTATGCGGAATGGCAATCGAGTCCATGCCTTGCGCGCGCAAACTGTCCATCCAACGCCACAGGTTTTCAGGGTTCATTGAAACCAAACGCGAATAAGGCTCATCGGGTGCATCGCCTTTAAAAATCACATTGCGGTGCAGGTTCTCAAAGGTCTCCTGCGAAGTGGTATATTCATAACCGATAAAAGTGGTGAATTTTCCCGGTTCATTATGACGCTCGGCAGACGCTTTTATCGCCGCCCATGTATCGCGTACAATATCCATGTCCAACAAATCATCTTCAACCTGTTGGCCGATATAAGGCAGCAAGCGACCAAATGCTAAGCGCCGTTCGGTGGCGGATTTGGCACTGCTTAGGCCTTGCGAAACAGGATGACCGGCAACCGAACTGTCAGGATCAAACATGGCCGGCAACATGCCGAGATAGGCTGCATGGTCGGTGACCGACTGAAAATCGAGCGGCACGCGCATTTTCATATCAAAGCCCAGCGGGTGGGTAATCGTTTTGCCTTTGGCAAATTCATACGCCTTGTCAGGGCCGTTGCGGTTGCCAAAAAGGAAAGCATCAAAAGACAAATTAGTGTGCAGATGGGTTTCGCCAAACAGCGCTTGGCGGTCTTCGGCTCCGGCGAGTGCGCTTTGCGATGCGCCCAGCGCAATCATCAAAAACGCTGCCACGTTCTTTTTAATAGTCATAATGTCCCTCCAACTGCCCGAATAATGCCTCAAGCATGGCAACAAAACAAGCCGCCTATGGCTTGAAAAACCGCCAATGATGCAGCTAAACTTCGGGCGGGAGTTTTGCATGCGCTATCAAGAAATTTACCGGCAATGGGCCGAAAACAGCGAAGCGTTTTGGGCCGATGAGGCTAAACGCCTTGATTGGATAACCCCGCCCCAAAAGATTTTTGAAAGCAATGCGAGCGGCGACCGCTGGTATGTCGATGGCGAGATGAATAGCTGCTTTAACTGCGTCGACCGCCATGTCGCCGCCGGTCATGGCGAGCGCATTGCGTTTATTTATGACAGCCCGATGACCGGCACCAAGACCGAAATCAGCTATGCCGATTTGCTCGATAGGGTTGAGCTTGTCGCGGCTATAATGGCTGATAAGGGGGTGGTTAAGGGCGACCGCGTCATCATCTATATGCCGATGATTGTCGAAACGACGATTGCCGCTTTGGCCTGCGCGCGGCTCGGCGCGGTTCATTCGATTGTGTTTGGTGGCTTTGCCGCTGCCGAACTGGCGACACGGTTTGACGATGCCAAGCCCAAACTGGTGCTCGCTGCATCTTGCGGTTTAGAACCGGGGCGGGTTGTCGATTACAAGCCGCTTTTGGACGGCGCAATTGATATGGCATCGCATAAGCCCGAGGCCTGTCTTATCTGGCAGCGCGCGGCGCAGCCCGCACCATTGATTGAAGGGCGCGATTTTGATTGGCAAAATTTGGAAGATGACGCGCGCGCCGCTGATAACCGCGCCGATTGCGTCAACGTCGGCGCCACTGACCCGCTTTATATTCTCTACACCTCCGGCACGACCGGTATTCCCAAGGGCGTGGTGCGCGATAATGGCGGCCATTTGGTAGCGCTCAGTTGGGCAATGGAAAATGTCTATAACATCGCGCCCGGCGACGTGTTCTGGTCGGCCTCAGATTTCGGTTGGGTGGTCGGCCATAGTTTTATTCTTTACGGGCCGTTATCGATCGGCGCGACCAGTGTGATTTATGAAGGCAAACCCATCGGCACGCCCGATGCGGGCGCGTTTTGGCGGGTCATTGCAGAGCATGGGGTCAAAGCCCTGTTCACCGCGCCGACCGCCTTTCGTGCTATCAAAAAAGAAGACCCTAAAGGTAAGCTGGTTGCCGATTATAATCTGAGCGGGTTCGAAACGCTGTATCTGGCGGGCGAACGCGTTGACCCTGACACGATTAATTGGGCCGAAGATGCGCTTGGCGTGCCAGTCATCGATAATTGGTGGCAGACCGAGACCGGCTGGCCGATTTGCGCCAATCCGGTCGGCGTTGAATTGCTGCCGATTAAAAAGGGCTCGCCCAGTCTAGCCATGCCCGGCTATCACATCGATGTGTTGGGCGAGGACGGCAAGCCCGTGGCCGCGGGTGAGACCGGTGCGATTTCGTTAAAACTGCCGCTCCCCCCCGGCTGCCTGCCGGGACTATGGGACAATCGTGCCGGATTTGAGACCGCTTATCTCAATGATTATCCAGGCTATTATAAAACCGGCGATGCGGGTTTTATTGACGAGGACGGCTATTTATTCGTCATGTCGCGCACTGATGACATTATCAATGTTGCCGGCCATAGGCTGTCCACCGGCGGCATGGAAGAAGTTTTGGCCGGACATCCCGACATTGCCGAATGCGCGGTATTGGGCGTCAAAGACACGCTGAAAGGTGAATTGCCTTTGGGGCTTTTGGTTTTCAATGACGGTGTCAATCGCGCGGAAGATGAGATTATCGCCGAATGCATCCAAAAAATCCG
>JAKMCZ010000195.1 GCA_022428185.1 Alphaproteobacteria bacterium
TCACCCAGCGTCTTCAATTCGCCCAATTGCGCCGCATCATTGGCATCATAAATCGAGCCCGGACGCAGGCCGTCACCCAGCGAGAAAGCAACATCATAGGCTTTCATAATTTCGCATATCTCTTCAAAATGCGTGTAGAGGAAACTTTCTTCGTGATGCGCCAAACACCATTTAGCCATAATCGATCCGCCGCGTGACACAATGCCGGTCATACGCTCGGCGGTCAGCGGCACATATTTCAGCAACACACCGGCATGAATGGTGAAATAATCAACCCCTTGTTCGGCTTGCTCGATGAGCGTGTCGCGGAACATGTCCCAGGTCAGTTCTTCAGCCTTACCGTCAACTTTCTCCAGCGCCTGATAAATCGGCACAGTGCCGATGGGCACGGGCGCATTTCTTAAAATCCATTCGCGGGTTTCGTGAATATGTTTGCCGGTCGATAAATCCATAATCGTGTCGGCGCCCCAGCGAATCCCCCAACTCATTTTATCGACTTCTTCACCAATCGAGGAAGTGACCGCGCTATTGCCGATATTACCGTTCACCTTGACCAGAAAATTGCGTCCGATAATCATCGGTTCGGTTTCGGGGTGATTGATATTGGCCGGAATAATGGCGCGACCGCGCGCCACTTCATCGCGCACAAATTCGGGCGTTATTTCGCTAATGGCCGTTGCGCCGAAGTTTTCACCGCCATGCTGGCGCGCCAACATGGCGACCATTTTCTTGCCCTTATCACCGCTTGCGGCCAGCGCGTCCAAATAGGCATGGCGGTTCTGGTTTTCGCGAATGGCGACATATTCCATTTCCGGCGTGACCAGACCTCGGCGCGCATAATGCATCTGGCTGACATTTTGTCCGGCTTTAGCGCGACGGGGGCGACGCGTCAGATTGAAGCGTAACGCAGCCAGCGTGTCATCGTCCAAACGAGCTTGACCATAGGTCGAACTTGGCCCGTCCAATTGTTCGCTATCGCCGCGCTCATCAATCCAATTTTGGCGCAATGCAGGAAGCCCGTCACGAATATCGATTTGCGCGTTCGGGTCGCTGTAAGGCCCCGACGTGTCATAGACATAAATCGGTGGATTTTTTTCGCTCGATTGACCCGACAAGGCCATATCGGTCGGCGTATCATCTTGGCTGATTTTACGCATCGGCACGCGAATATCGGGGCGCGAACCGGTGACATAAATTTTCTCGCTATTGGGCAGCGGTTTAATACTGGCGGCATCAACTTGCGCGCCATCGCGGGAAAATCCTGATTTTTTGGCTTGAGACATGTCAGTCTTTCTCTGTTGAGGGTGTTTTTTGCAATTTGTGCTTTAGGCAAATTAGGGCCGGGCCGAGACGCGCGCAAGTCAGAGCATCAAAAAACCCGTGTGTTATCGCTAAAATAACTTGAATCAGGGTTTTTTTAGTGGTTAAGATTTATGACGCATGCGTCATATTTTCTAAAAGCCGCCAATCGGCGCAATATGTGACGCGATGACATTTGATTATGGGAGACCGCCATGAGTGAAGCCGTTAAACAAGAAACCGTTCCGGGGCATGATTATGCCTTCAACACGCCATTAGAAGATTTGGATGTATCCAATCCGCATTTGTGGCCGTCGGAAGAAATGTGGCCGGTATTTGAGCGCATGCGCAATGAAGACCCGCTGCATTATTGCGCCAAAGGTTGGGACTCGCCTTACCGCAAGGAAGAAGACGCACCCATCGGGCCTTTTTGGTCAGTCACCCGCTATGAAGACATTATGGCAATCGATACCGACCATAAGCGGTTTTCGTCCGAGCCTGCCATTGTGCTGCCCAATCCGGCAGAAGATTTTCAACTGCCCATGTTCATCGCGATGGACCAACCCAAACATGATGTGCAGCGCAAAACTGTCGCACCGATTGTGTCGCCGATGAGCTTGGCTGATATGTCGGCGATTATTCGTGAACGCACACAAAACCTGCTCGATTCTTTGCCGGTTAATGAAGAGTTTGATTGGGTCGATACGGTGTCGATTGAATTGACCACCATGATGCTGGCGACGTTGTTTGACTTCCCATTTGATGACCGCCGCAAGTTGACCCGCTGGTCAGATGTCGCGACTGCCGGTCCGGAAACCGGCATTGTCGAAAGCGAAGACCAGCGTCGCGCCGAATTGATGGAATGTGTCGAATATTTCATGGGGCTTTGGCAGCAACGCGTCGGCAAAGACGGGCATGACCTCATCACCATGCTGGCTAATGGTGAAGAAACCAAAGATATGGATACGATGGAATATTTGGGCAATCTGATTTTGCTGATTGTCGGCGGCAATGATACGACCCGCAATTCCATGTCAGCTTCGGTTTTCGGTTCTCATCTGTTCCC
This sequence comes from Alphaproteobacteria bacterium, assembly GCA_022428185.1. Lineage (GTDB taxonomy): Bacteria > Pseudomonadota > Alphaproteobacteria > RS24 > RS24 > UBA8337. Next base: position 2,366 of record JAKMCZ010000195.1, read on the forward strand.
TGCCGAGTGGGAAAAAGTGCGCGCCAATCGCGACCTTATTCCAAATACGGTGGCCGAGATTATCCGTTGGCAAACGCCTTTGGCTTATATGCGCCGCACTGCGCTGGAAGATGTTGAGATGCACGGCAAAACCATCAAACAAGGTGACAAGGTTGCCATGTGGTATGTGTCGGGCAATCGCGATGAGCGTAAATTTGAAAATCCGAATGCGTTAATCTTTGATCGCCCGAATGCGCGCAATCACATTTCCTTCGGTTTCGGTATTCACCGTTGCTTCGGCAATCGTCTGGCAGAACTGCAATTGCAAATTCTGTGGGACGAAATGCTCAAGCGGTTCTCAAAAATCGAAGTTGTCGGTGAGCCGACGCGCAGCCTATCCAGCTTCGTTAAGGGCTATACCAAAATGAACGTTATTTGCCGCGATTAGGCGAATGAACGTGTTGAATGATTGCAGCGGCAAAGTCGCTCTGGTAACCGGCGCGGCCACCGGCATTGGTCGCTCTTGTGCGCAAAAATTGGCCGAGGCCGGAGCAATTGTCATTGCCAGCGATATTGATGTCGAAGGGGTTGAGAAAACCGCTTCGCTTATCACTGAGGCCGGCGGCGCGGCGCGCGCCGTTGCGCAAGATGTGGCGCTGGAAAATATCTGGCAAGATGTGATTGGCGACATTAAAGCGCAAGAAGGCAAGCTCAATGTGCTGGTTAATAATGCCGGCATCGCCATTGGCGGCGGTATTTTGGATATGTCGCTGGACGATTGGCGGCGTCAAAGTGCGGTCAATCTCGACAGTGTGTTTTTGGCCTGCAAGCATGGCATTCCGCTCATGGCGGAAAGCGGACCCGGCTCAATCATCAATATTTCGTCGATTGCCGGTTTGCGCGGCGCAGCCGGTCTGGCGGGTTATTGCGCTACCAAAGGCGGCGTGCGTTTATTTTCAAAATCAGTGGCTGCCGAATGTGCGGCGGGCGAACTGCCGATACGCTGCAATAGCGTTCATCCGGGCATTATCGATACTGATATTTGGGCGCGCGAAATCGCCGGTATTGCGGCTGATAATCCCGATATGATGACCGATGGCGGTAACCGCATCAATATTGATATGGTGGCCGCAGCGGGCGTGCCGGGCGGCAAGCCGGGGCAGCCTGACGACATCGCCAATGGCGTTGTTTATCTGGCCTCTGATGCCTCATCTTATGTCAATGGCAGCGAGCTGGTCATTGATTACGCGATGACGGCGCGATAGTCTGAAACCAATCTGATTTCAGTTTTACCGTAGCGAGAATGTTTCATGTCTGTTGACGGCATTTTTCCGGCCCAGCCCGGCGATATTTATGTAACCGATAAGGGCAAACCGGCCTGTCTCATTCGCGCGCTCACGCCCGCCATGTTGGAGAGCTGGCGCGCCGAATTGGCCGGTCCGCATCTGTTATGGATGGAAACCGCGCATTTCAGTGCGGCGCGTGGCGAGGTGCTGCTATTGCCTGACAGTGCTGGCGGGCTTGAGGCGGTGCTGTTGGGGCTGGGCGCAAATCCCGACCCAATGGCGCTGGCGGCGCTGCCCAAAAAATTACCCGAGGGTGCTTATCGGCTCGACAGTAATGCGCCCCAAGCGGTGCGCGATATGGCTCCCTTAGCTTGGGCGATGGGCACTTACACATTCGATATTTATAAAAAGCCAAAATCGGCCAGCGAGCCGCCGAAACTGGTGCTCGACAGTGCCGCAAATCGGCCGCGCATTGAACGCCTCAATCGCGCTGTTTTTTCTGCGCGTCATCTCATCAACACACCGGCGGCTGATATGGGGCCCAAGGCTTTGCAAGCGGTGATGGAGAAACTTGCCGCAACGCATAAGGCGCAGCTCACCGCCATTTGCGGCGATGATTTACTGACCGAAAACTATCCGATGATCCATGCGGTCGGGCGTGCGGCTGTTCAAAGCCCGCGTTTTCTCGACCTCCTCTGGGGCGATGAAGCAGCCCCCAAGCTGACACTTATCGGCAAGGGCGTGTGTTTTGATACGGGCGGCCTGAATTTGAAGCCCGGCAATTATATGGATTTGATGAAAAAAGATATGGGTGGCGCGGCGCTTGCCATTGCGCTGGCTGATGCGGTGATGGATGCCAAGCTGCCGGTGCGCTTGCGTCTGATGATTGGCGCTGTCGAAAATGCCATTGGCCCCGACGCGTTTCGCCCGGGCGATGTGCTTGAAAGCCGCAAAGGCCTGAGTGTGGAGATTGGCAATACCGATGCTGAAGGGCGTCTGGTGCTGGCCGATATGCTGGCCGAAGCCGATGACGAAGCCCCTGATATGATGGTCGATTTCGCTACTTTGACCGGCGCGGCGCGCGTCGCTATGGGGCCCGAATTGACGCCGTTCTATACCCATTCTGATCGTTTGGCCGACGGTTTGGCCGAGGCGGCAAATGCGGCGCATGACCCGCTTTGGCGTATGCCGCTCTGGCCCGGTTATGATGGCTGGCTCGACAGTCCGATTGCCGATGTCAGCCATATTTCATCTTCGCCTATGGGCGGGTCGATTACCGCCGCTTTGTTTCTCGCCCGTTTTGTCGAGCAGTGCCAAGATTGGGTGCATTTCGATACCTATGCATGGAATTTGAAGCCGCGCGCCGGTCGTCCGGTCGGCGGCGAAGCGCAAGCGGTGCGCGCGGTTTATGACTATTTGGAAAAGCGTTTTGGCGGGCAATAATAAGCCCGACCCGCGCCTCAATCCGTGGCGCGATGATTTGGCGGCAGCGCATTTGCGCGGTGATGTGGACGCGCCGAAATATGTCGAAGGTGTTACCCGCCAGATTTCTTCGCCGGTTGCCAGCTTACGCCGCAGTCCGGCCGATGGCGCGATGCAAGACAGCCAATTGCTTTATGGCGAGACGTTTCGGGTTTACGACGAAAAAAACGGTTGGGCGTGGGGGCAGGCCGAGCGTGATGACTATGTCGGCTATGTGCCCACCAATGCATTTGATGCGCCGCAAAAGGTGACCCATAAGCTGACTGCACTGCGCAGTTTCATTTACCGCGACGCCGATATTAAAACCCGCCCGCTTATGGCGGTGTCGTTTGGCGCGCAGCTATCGGTGAGCGGTCACAGCGATGCGTTTGCCGAATTGGCGCATGGCGGCTTTATCTATACGCCGCATATTGGTGCGCTCGACGCTTATGAAAGCGATGCGGTGGCGGTGGCGCGGCGTTTCATCGGCGCGCCATATCTTTGGGGCGGGCGCGAAGCAAGCGGGCTTGATTGTTCGGCACTGGTGCAAGCTGCTTTAATGGCGTGCGGTCACGCTTGCCCGCGAGATAGTGATATGCAGGAAATCGCTTTGGGGTCAAAAACCAAACAAGCACAATATGGCGACATTGTTTTTTGGAAAGGCCATGTCGGCTTTATATCGGGCGACAATCTGCTATTGCACGCCAATGCACATCATATGGCGGTGGTCGAAGAGGCCTTTGATGCCGCTTGCGCGCGCATCGACGCGGCGGGTGGTGGCGGCGTCACAGCCATTAAGCGCTTATAGCGCGCCAAGCCTGATTTACCCCAAAGCGGCGGCGAGGAGTTCTTGCGTATAGGCCTCGCGCGGATTGGTGAAAACCTGTTCCGCCGGGCCCTCTTCAACACAGACACCGTTTTGCATCACCATCACCCGATGCGACAGAGCCCGAATGACTTTCAAATCATGGCTGATAAACAAATAAGTCAGGTCTTTGTCTTTTTGCAGGCGACGCAAAAGCGCAATGATTTGCGCTTGCACGGACCGGTCGAGTGCGCTGGTCGGCTCGTCGAGCACGATAAATTGCGGCTCTAATATCAGCGCCCTGGCAATCGCAATGCGCTGGCGTTGCCCACCCGAAAATTCATGCGGATAGCGTGTCGCCGAGGCCGGGTCCAACTCGACCTCATGCATAATCGCCGCGCACCGCGCCGCTATATCGCTTGTCGAGAGGTTTTTATCATGCAGCTTCAGCCCTTCGGTGATGATATCGCTAACACTCATGCGCGGGCTTAAAGAGCCGAAAGGGTCTTGGAAAACGATTTGCATATGACGGCGCAAATCACGCCGCGCTTTTCGCGATACGCCGATAATATCATTGCCGTCAAAGCGGGCTTGCCCCGTGGCGGCTTGCAACCCCAAAAGCGCGCGCCCCAAAGTGGTTTTTCCCGAGCCGCTTTCGCCGACAATCCCCAATGTTTCGCCACGATGAATATGAAAGCTGATATCGGTAACCGCTTTCACATGGTCGCTGGTGCGGCGCAATAAGCCGGTTTTGACCGGAAACCAAATGCGTAATTCTTCTGCCTCGACCAGACGGCTGGGCGTGTCGAGCGGCGGCGGTGTGCCGTCCGGCTCAGCATTGATAAGCTGCTTGGTATAAGCGTGTTGCGGCGTTTTGAAAATATCATCGACTTTACCATGTTCGACAATCGCGCCCTCTTGCATCACATAAACCCGCTCAGCCATATTTTTGACGACGCCCAAATCATGGGTGATAAGCAATACCGACATGCCGGTTTCGTTTTGCAGCTCTTTCAGCAAATCCAGAATTTGCTTTTGAATGGTCACATCGAGCGCCGTTGTCGGCTCATCGGCAATCAGCAGATCAGGCTCATTGGCGAGCGCCATCGCAATCATCACCCTTTGCCGTTGTCCGCCTGACAATTCATGCGGCAGAGCCGTCATGCGTTTTTCGGCATCGGGAATACCGACGCGTTGCAACAGACGCAGCGTTTCAAGGCGCGCTGACACACGGTCAAGGCCTTGATGTAATTGAATGATTTCAGATATTTGTTTTTCGATATTATGCAGCGGATTGAGCGATGACATCGGTTCTTGGAAAATCATCGAGATGCGATTGCCGCGCACTGAGCGGATAACCCGTTCGGGCTGTGCCATCAGATTAACGTCATCGAAAATAATCGCACCGCCATCGTGAAAGGCGGTCGGGTAGGGGAGCAATTGCAAAATCGACAGCGCGCTGCCCGATTTGCCGGAGCCGCTTTCGCCGACCAGACCGACGGTTTCGCCATGCCCGATGCGAAATGAAATTTTATCGACGGCTGTCGATTTTTGTCCGTCTGAGATAAAGCCGACAGACAAGTCGTCGACCCGCAATAGGTCGGTGGTTTTTTGGCCGTGATTGGACTGTGTCATTGTTTGTGTCATTAGCCGCCTCACATCAGCGTCTTGCGCGGGTCAAACGCATCGCGCACCGCTTCGCCGATAAAAATCAGCAGGCTGAGCATAATCGCAATGGTAAAAAAGCCCGACAGGCCGAGCCACGGGGCTTGCAGATTGGCTTTCCCCTGCGCCAGCAATTCGCCCAAAGAAGGCGAGCCGGGCGGCAGGCCGAAGCCCAGGAAATCAAGCGAGGTCAGCGTGGTGATGGAGGCGTTTAAGATAAACGGCATAAAGGTAAGTGCCGCGACCATTGCATTGGGCAAAAGATGGCGGCGCATAATTGTTGTGTTGGACACGCCTAAAGCCCGCGCTGCTTCGACATATTCGAAATTGCGCGCGCGCAAAAATTCAGCGCGCACGACGCCAACCAGAGCGACCCAAGAAAACAGCAGTAAAATGCCGAGCAAAATCCAAAACCCCGGCTCGATGACGGCGGCGATGATAATCAGCAAATAAAGCGACGGCACTGAGGTCCATATTTCGATAAAGCGCTGCATGGTCAAATCGGTCCAGCCGCCGAAATAGCCCTGCACCGCGCCGGCCGCAATGCCGATAAGCGATGAGGCAATGGTCAGGGCGAGACCGAATAAAACGGAAATACGAAAGCCGTAAATCAAGCGCGCCAGCACATCGCGTCCCTGGTCGTCCGTGCCCAGCCAGTTTTCGGCACTGGGTGGGGCCGGTGCCGGTCGGTTGAGGTTGAGATTGATGGTGTCATAGCTATAGCGCAAAGGCGGCCAGATGATGAAACCGTCCTTCTCGCCGCTATCGCCTTCAATCAGCGC
>JAKMCZ010000203.1 GCA_022428185.1 Alphaproteobacteria bacterium
TTACACAGCCGACAAGGATGCGGCGGATCCACTGACCCCCGGGGAGACTGTACAAGATACCTTCATTTACAGACTAACGGACAGCGCTGGGCTAACAGATGAGGCGATTCTCGCCATTACGGTCCACGGTGTCGGCAATGAGACCTATGACATAGAACTTGTTATCGACGAAAACGCTGACCTCAATTTTCAGGAGAGCACCTTTCCTGAACTTGAGGGTGACGAGCACAATCCGCCAATTATCATCCAAACCCTCCCCGAAAGAGGGACGCTCTTCTATCAGGGCTCAGAACTGACAGCGGTTCCCCAAGAGGTGCCACACGCCAATTTAAACCAATTAATGTTCCGCCCAGATACAGACACGCACGGGGATGACGGCCTTAATAATCAGCCTGGATACGCCTTCTTCACCTATTCGATAGACCTATCCGGCGACAATGACCCGGTTGTAACTGTCAATATTGACGTGACGCCGGATGGGAATAATTCACCGCCGACCATCACCGACCCGACGACTGTAACGGCGAGTATTGCTGAGATTGCCGACGGCGCAACCGGCGAAACCACGGTGGATGTCACCGCGTCCGGCTATTTCGAGATAGACGATGGCGATAATGACGCGGTTACTGTTTCGCAAACAAATGCGGTCAGCACTCATAGCGGCGGCAGCGTTCTCGGCACGCTGACCATTGGGTCGATTACGAATAATACGGATGATGACGGCGCAGGCCAAATTGACTGGAGCTATGCGATTAATGACAGCCATCTCGACGCAATGGCGGTCGGCGACAGTTTCACCGAGACCTTCACCCTGACCGTTGATGACGGCAATGGCGGCACGGTGACGCAAGATATTGTCATCACAGTCAATGGCACAAATGATGCACCCGTCGCCAATGATGATGGGGGCGCTATTGGTGAGGGCCAGACGCTGAACGTGGCTGACGGTCAAGGCGATAATTACACCGTGCCGGTTTCGGCCAACACGACCACCGGCGATGTTATTCATACGGCAGCGGCTAATTTTGCCGACACTGATATTGATGGCGACGCATTGCGCGTCTCGGCCATTGCGCCCGATGGCGGTGCAACCGCAACAATTCAGCAAGACGGCAATGTGCAGGTAAACGGCGTGCATGGTGTGCTGACCATGTATGCGCATGGCGGCTATGACTATACGGCCAATGGAAATGTGACAGAGGCCGGCGCGACAGAGACCGACAGTTTTACCTATACGGTCAGCGATGATAATGGCGGCACGACAACGGCCAACTTACAAATCACCATTACCGATGTGCCCAATAATCCGCCGACCATTGAGGCGCAGACTAGCGTCACCGGCAGCGTCACCGAATTGGATGACCCTGATGCGACAGAAGACACGGCAAGCCTCACGGCAAACGGCTCCTTCACCATTGCCGATTTGGAAAATGATGGCGTCAGTGTTTCCGTGGCCGAGGCGGGAACAACGCGCGAAGGCGGCGGCTTTTTGGGCGCACTCACGGCGACGGTCGATAATGATACAGATGGCGATGGAAGCGGTGAGATTGGCTGGAGCTACACAATCGCCAATGGCGATATTGGTGGCCTCGATATCGGACAGAATTTCAGCGAGACGTTTACCATTACCGTGACCGACACCAATAATGGCGCAGTGACGCAAGATGTTACCGTAACGGTGAACGGCGCCAATGACGTTCCCGATATTCAAAATGACAGCTATTCGGTTAGCTTCGGCAATACGCTCGCCAGGGATGCGGCGAATGGCGTGCTCGGCAATGATAGCGACGATGACGATCAAGATGTGTTGATTGTTGACGCTGCGGCGGTCTCGGCGGTTGATTTCAATACGGTCGCCTCGGGCGCAGATATGACTGACCTAGTGGGCACTTATGGTTCCTTGACCATCGATACGGATGGCAGCTTCACCTATACGCCTGACGCCAATAATGTTGCCCTGCAGGCGCTTGATGGCGCAGAGACGGTAACCGAGACTTTCTATATTGATGTGCATGACGGCAATGCAACGAATATCGGCGCCGGCGGCCGCAATGTGAACCAGCTTGATATCGTCATTTCTGGCGTAAATGATGCACCTGTCGCGGTTGATGATGTGATTTCTGTGACGGTTGGGACGCCTGCGACTGGCAATATTATTGACCCCGATGTTAATGCAGATGGCGAGGCTGGCGAGGATAGCGACGCCGATGGCGATGCGCTTACTGTTACGCAGTATCAGACAAATGGTGGAGACGCCGGGACGCTTGGACAGGCGCTTCAAGGTGTCTATGGCACATTGCTCATTAGTGCGGATGGCAGCTACACCTATACAGTCGATGAGGCTAATGCCGATGTAATCGCGTGGGGACCGGGCGATACGCCGCTGACCGAGACATTTAATTATACGATTACAGACCCTGCCAGCGAGACAGCCAGCGCCGTGATTTCGGTCAATGTATCTGGCGTCAATGATGAGCCTGAGGCTGATCCGATTGTTGAGACACGTACGAAGCTTGATGCTGAGTTTAGTGTTGATCTTGTGACGGATGCGAATGCGACGGATATTGATGATGGCGATGTTCTGGTTGCCATTAATGATGGTGACTTGAGTGACGACGAGCCGATTGCCACATTTACGCGCACTGGCACGACGCGGGTTATGGTTACGGCGGATAGTGGTCTTTACTTAA
>JAKMCZ010000172.1 GCA_022428185.1 Alphaproteobacteria bacterium
TTGCCTGATTTGCCCGTGGCAAAAAGGCTGCGCGGCGCAACAAGCGGGGCTTCAAGAAACCCTGCCCAAGCGCGCGCCGAAAAAGCCCAAGCCCGAACGCCACGGCACGGTCTATTGGCTGGAAAACGGCAAGGGCGAAGTGCTGTTGCATCGCCGCCCAGATAAAGGGCTACTGGGCGGCATGTTGTGCTTTCCCTCAACCGGTTGGGATGCCGCCAATGACAGCACATTGCCGCAAGATATGCCGACCGGCTGGACGCCGCTCGATGGCGAGGTCGTGCATGTTTTTACCCATTTTCGCCTGACCTTGCGGGTATGCGCACATCATGCGCCGAAAGTGTTTCGCAAGCCCGCCGACCATATTTGGCTGCATCCGCGCGATTTCGCCGCCGCCGCCCTGCCCAGCCTGATGCAAAAAATCTGGAAATCCGTACTGCTTTAAATATCGGAGAAATCGCCACTGCGACCTTTGCCTGCAACAAAACGCGCCGCGCCATCCGCTGCACCGGCTTGCAGACTTTTTTGACCGACTTGATTTTCAAATTTTAACGCGTCATCTATCGGCAAACCCCATTGTTGCAAAACACTGAGCCGATCATTGCGCATACAAATTTGCGGAAAGGCGGCCAATTGCGCGGCAATTTCCAACGCCGCATCCAAAGCCGCCCCATCATCAACCACCCGATTGGCCAGCCCGAAAGACAAGGCCTCCTCAGCCCCGACCGGACGACCCGTCAAAATCATATCCATGGCCCGCGATTGGCCGATAAGGCGCGGTAGGCGCACCGTGCCACCATCAACCAGCGGCACACCCCAGCGGCGGCAGTAAATACCAAACACGGCAGAGCGTCCGGCGACGCGCAAATCGCACAGCAGCGACATTTCCAAACCACCGGCCACAGCGTGACCTTCTACCGCCGCAATGGACGGCTTGGTAAGCTCAAGCCAGCTTGGGCCCATAGGGGCTTTTTGGCGAAAATTTTGCTTTGCGCCCGCCACTGTTTTCAAATCCGCACCGGCGCAAAAATGCCCATCTGCGCCGGTCAATATATGCACCGCAACCGCATCATCTGCCTCGCCCGCTCGAAACGCCGCTTCCAAAGCCTCGGCGGTTTCGGAATCCACCGCATTGCGCACGCCCACACGGTTTATGGTAATAATGTTGGTTTGGCCGCGCTTTTCGCGCAAAACTTTCGGTTCGCTCATAAAACTTCCCTTTCTCTTCTTTCTTCATAATTTTAGGCTCTAACTTTTTCCGACACAATGAAATGAAACAGAACATTTGACGAAAGCGCAAACCCACGCTAGCTTTCGGGGGCTCCAAAAAGAACAAGAAGGAGAGAGAGCATGCTTATTCGTCTTGGATTGGCCACCGCCGTTGTGGTCGCCGTTTATCTGCTGGTCACATTGATGCATGGCGAGCCGGAAACCAACACCAAAGACACCAATGAATATATGCCATCGTCGGCGCAATCATCGTCAATGAGCGATAAAATGAACGATAAAATGGCTGATAAGGCATCGGTAGAGATGGAGACGCGTAGCTAGGCAAATCACATTTCCGATGCCCCAAGACAGGCGGGCGGCAATTTTTAACCTGTCAGGCTAAAGTCGCCCACCTGTCTTGGGGCATCATTGAAAAATGCAAAGCAATTGTTTTTAGTGAGCCGTTTGGGTGGCGTTAATTGCAACAATAAATGGAAACAATCCATTTTTGCGCCAAGAAGCCGCACAGAAAATCAATTTCATGCCAAAAATAAAAGGGAAGATTGAACAAAAATAATGAGCGTCGCGTAAGGACTAACCTTGTCGGCGGCTCTATTCATAATGATTGACTGAAAAATAACAAATGCGGTCGGTTTTTTCAGCCCTAACCCTCATCACGCACTTTTTGGCGGAGATTATCGATGGGCACGAGTTTTTCGCCATCCTTGTAATGCCAGAAGGTCCAGCCATTGCAGCTGGGCGCGCCTTGCGCGGCGGCGCCCATTTTATGAATGGAGCCGGTCAATTCGCTTCCCGGGGGAGCGTTTTTTTCCGCCCCCAATTTCACCGAGCCGTCAGCGCGCACTTTGGCTTTCACCTTACGCGCCGGGCCGAAAAGCTGCATGCCGGGCTTTACCAGCCCGCGCTCCACCAACGTGCCAAAGGCGACGCGCGGCTGTGCTTTCGGGCTTTGCGTCAGTTCAAGTTCGGCATCGTTCAATTTTTTCACCCGGCCAATGCGCTGCATCGCGGCTTCGGCATAATCGGCCTCGGCCTCAATGCCGATAAAATGGCGCCCCAACTTTTTGGCCACCGCGCCGGTTGTGCCGGTGCCGAAAAACGGGTCGAGCACAATGTCACCGGCCTGCGTGCTGGCCAGCAAAACGCGATGCAGCAAGCTCTCCGGCTTTTGCGTCGGATGCAGTTTC
>JAKMCZ010000177.1 GCA_022428185.1 Alphaproteobacteria bacterium
TGGCGATTTCGTCAACGCGCTGGGTATGAGTTTCCGCGATTTCCTGAACGGCGAATTGCCGGCATTGCCGGGTGAAAAACCGACCGCCGAGGATTGGGAAAACCACCTCACCACTTTGTTCCCCGAAGCGCGGGTGAAGCGGTTTATCGAAATGCGTGGCGCTGATAGCGGGCCGTGGTCGTCACTTTGCGCGCTGCCCGCTTTTTGGGTCGGGCTGCTTTACGATGCCGACACGCAACGAAAACTGGCCGATTATATTGCTGATTGGACGCAAACCGAGCGCGATGCGCTGCGTCTGGGGGCACCGAAAACCGGGCTTGAAACACCGTTTCGTGGCGGCACGCTGCTCGATATGGCGCGCGATATTGTGCCATTGGCGGCGCAAGGCCTCAAAAATAGAGGTTATGGTGACGGCGCGGGCGGCGACGAAAGCCTGTTTCTCGCCTATTTGGAAGAGATTGTTGCCGACGGTCAAAACAATGCCCAGCGTTTGCTCAACAGTTATCATGGCGATTGGGGCGGCGATATAACCAAAGCATTGCCCGATTTGACCTTCTAGCTACATTTTATACACTATTTTTCCACAGAAGTCGGGTGGCTATAACTTCCCCGAATCATTGACCGAATCAGATTCGGTCGGTCAAAGTCCTTGTTTTTTCATAACCTTAGTCAGTTGACAAAAAATTAACCTTCTGGTTAATTGTCGCACTGAAAAAGTTTTTGGGGATAAACCCCTATTGCGTATTTGCTCCTTTGACTGTTCGTCAGAACAAGAAAAATAAAAGGAAGGGCAGGTGCAGAATGACTGATAGTTTAACGATCAATCTCGGCGGCGTTGAGTTGGGCGAAGTTGATATGATTGATGAAGCAGCTTTGCCTGATTTATCGAGCAATGAACTCAGCTCGCCGCTGATTTTGACCAATCAAAAGGCAGCGCCAAGCTTGTGCTATCGCCATTTATCAAACGGTCAGCGCGATAATTTTTCGGCTTACGAAATCAATCTCGGCGTGGTTATTGCGGCGAGCACTGTGGTGTTTTCCATGCCGCTAATCGCTGCTTCGGCCACTGTCTCCATGCTGCTTTTGTTGAATGGTGAAAGTAAAGCGGCAGAAGCGCCGGATACTGAAAACTTGAACCTGATTTTGGTCGAACCGGCGCGCGATGGAAATATCGAAATGGCGAGCCTTGCCAATAATATTCAGCACACCAGCTTGCTGGAGGCGAGCCAAACGCAATCGCCATATCTTGTGCCGGTCGACGGCGACGCCGCTGATATCGGCGCGCTTATTCGCAATGCGATGCAAAAGCAGGCGGTCATTGATGTCAACTTGCCCTTGCCGGAAGAGGTATTGAATCAATTTGCCTTGAAATTCCCTGAGAATTTGGCTTTCCACGAAGACGGTGTTTTATATATCCGTGACACGCTGACCGGAGACGAAGATGTGCTGCTGGTTAATGAATCCGAATACTCGGGCTTGCTGTTTAATATGAGCGTCACGGGCGGCTTGTTTTATCTGCTGGAAGATGATGATGAGCTTGTGCCCTCATTTATCTATAAAGATGTCGATGACAGTGAGATAAATGAGCAAGAGACGTCGACCTTTATTGAATTCTATCAAGACGACGTTGAAACTATCCTAAGCCGATTGGTCGTTATTGCCGACGATGATGTTGCCAGTGTGGAAGTCTCGGTCACGTTGGAATTTAAAGGCCAAATATTGTTTGAAGACGTCATGTCGATTGCTGTTGACGGGACTGCAAGTACCATTGCGGTCGAAGATCCTGTCGACCCTGATCAGGCCTATTTAGAAGGTGCGGATCATTTCGATTATGGAGGTTCGGCTACCAGTGGGACGGACGCCAAACCCAGAGAAGGGGGCGAGGTCTTCGGCATTGCTGAAGACAATGAAGATTCCGAGTATCGCGAACTGCCGCCCGACATTCTATAAATCGCGCGCCTAAAACCTAATATTTTCAGAGTTTAGGCTGTGCCGCCGACGGTCAGACCTTCGAGCCTTAAGGTCGGTTGCCC
>JAKMCZ010000018.1 GCA_022428185.1 Alphaproteobacteria bacterium
GTAATGCGGGCTTCGGCTTCGGCGGCGACAAAACCGGCTACCGCCTCATCGACCAATTCGCTGCCGACATTTATCGTGTCTTGTGCGTGTAAAGACGGGTCGTCATCTGCGCCCAGCGCAGCGGCGATGCCGCCTTGTGCCCATTTGCTTGCCGCGCCTTTAGTGCGTTTGCCGGCTGCCATCACCGTTACCGGTCGCCCGTCAAGTTTCAGTGCGGTGAACAGACCGGCCAAACCGGCACCGATAATCAGCACATCGCCGACATCGATAATATTGCCGTAACTATTATTGAGGGCTGATTGCATAAAGGGCTACTTGCTGAGGTCAATCATACGTTCGACAGCGGCGCGCGCCTTATCGGCGATTGCGGCGTCGACAGTGATTTCAGAACGTTTGAAAACCATCGCTTCCAGCACTTTTGGCAGGGTAATTTGCTTCATATGCGGACACAGATTGCACGGGCGGACGAAATCTACATTCGGATTTTCCACCGCAATATTGTCGCTCATCGAACATTCGGTCACCATCATCACCCGGTCGGGTTGATTATCGGTCACCCATTTAATCATTGCCGAGGTCGAACCGGAGAAATCGGCTTCGTCCAGCACGTCGGGTTTACATTCAGGGTGGGCGATGATTTTCAGGCCCGGATCGTCTTCGCGATATTGCTGCAATTCTTCTGCCGTGAATAGCTCGTGGACTTCGCAGCGGCCTTTCCAAGCAATCACTTCGACATCGGCTTCGCGGGCGATATTTTGTGCCAGATATTCATCGGGAATACATAAAACCCTGTCCGTGCCCATATTATTGACAATCTTCACCGCATTGGACGAGGTGCAACAGACATCGCTCTCCGCTTTCACCGCCGCCGATGTGTTGACATAGGTCACAATCGGCACACCCGGATAGGCTTCGCGCAGGGCGCGCACATCTTGAGCGGTAATCGATTCCGCCAGCGAGCAACCGGCGCCCATATCGGGTATCAGCACGGTCTTTTCGGGGTTCAGCAATTTCGACGTTTCGGCCATGAAATGCACACCGCATTGAACAATCATATCACCCTCGGCGCGCGCCGCTTCGATAGCCAGTTGCAAACTGTCGCCGACAACGTCAGCAATGCAATGGAAGATTTCCGGTGTCTGATAATTATGCGCCAGAATGACGGCGTTTTTTTCGGCTTTGAGCTGGTTTATCGCCTTGATGTAGGGCGCAAAAAACGGCCATTCGACCGATGGGATAACGCTTTTCACGCGCTCATAAAGCGGTGCCATATCCTTCGCCAAACCGTCCGTATAGGCGATATCCATTTCCTGCAAAATGCGCGCGCCTACTGCACCGGGGGGGGCGGCAACGGCATCGCTTATCAAGCCCTCACTTAGCCTGTCATTGATGTTTAGCATGGTCATTCCTTATTTATACTCAAAATGAGCATAATTGATTACTTATAATATGGTGGTGGTCCAAATAAAAGCAAGGGAAAAGCTGCCATTAAATCGGCGATAAAATCTATCATCACCGCCTAGCGGCGGCGCGTGCCTTTTCGCCCGCCCGACACGCGTAATCCGGCTAAAGGTCGATCGGCGCGGTTGCCATGACGGAAGCGGAATAATTCAGCCGGTCGGCCACGCGCACGGCTGGTTTCACCGGTCGCTTCCAAAAAACCAGACTTTTCCACAAGGCGGCGGAAATTTTGTTTATGCAGTGGCGTGCCGATGACCAGCTCAGTGGTTTCTTGCAAAGCACGCAGGGTGAAGATGTCGGGCATCAGGTCGAAAATCACCGGTCGGTATTTCAACTTGCCGCGCAGCCGTCCCATAGCGGTCGCTAAAATCCGTCTATGGTCAAGCTGCATCGGCGCGCCTAAAGATTGCTCCAGCGCATCATTTTCGCCGCGCCTGTCGCGTGCCGCCTCAGCCACCAAACCGGCTTCGTAAAGCAACTCATAACGCTCGAGCACAAACTCCTCGTCCCATTCAGCATCGTCTTGACCAAAGGCAAGCCGCACCCGCGCCGCCGCCTGATTATCGACCAGCCATTTATCCAGTGCCGGTAAAATTATCTCGTCGAGCAAGTCGGGGCGACCGTGCCGCCAATCCTCCCACGGAAAGTAATGATAAAAATTATCCCAAGTGCCACCCGCCGCATCTTCGCCGCGCGCCAATGCCAAATAGCCGACCGATACGACATGTCGGTCTTCGCTCGTGCCCGATATGTGGCGGCCTTGATCGGCAAATGTGTAAAGCTGCTCGACATGCGCCAAATCAACCCCCACTTGTTCGCGCACCCATTGGCGAAGGCTGATTTCCATCGTTCGGTGGCGGTCGGGCATAAACGGGCCGAAAGGCAGCCGTTTGGCTTGGCTCTTATCGTCTTCCAAAGCGCGAAATTGCAACACGCCGTCTTGCGCACGTAAAATGGCGGTGCTGATATCAATCAGAATTTCGGTATGGCCGCTGTCACTCATCGGCACTGATAATGACGCTAACCGGCGCGGCGCACAATAATGCTGCCGGCTGAATATCCGGCGCCGAAACTGCAAATAACGCCCATATCTCCGGCCTTGAAATCGCTCTTGTGTTTGTGAAAAGCAATAATCGATCCGGCTGAACTGGTATTGGCATATTCGTCAAGCACGGTTGGCTGTTCGTCATCATTGGGGTCGCGCCCCAACACCTTTTTGGCGATGAAATCATTCATATTGCGATTGGCCTGATGCAGCCACATGCGGCGCAGACCGGAAGCTTGCAAATTATTATCCGCCAAATGGTCGGTAATCATATCCGCCACCATAGGCGACACTTCGCGGAACACTTTGCGCCCCTCTTGAACGAATAATTTATCATCATCATCGCGCGTTTCAGGATGGGTGCGGTTCAAAAAGCCGAAATTATTGCGAATATTATTGGAAAACTTGGTTACCAATCGGGTATCGACAATCTCAAACCCTTGTCGATTTTTGGCTATCTCGGCATCTTCCAAAATCACCGCCGTGGCGACATCGCCAAAAATGAAATGGCTGTCGCGGTCTTTGAAATTCAAATGGCCGGAGCACACTTCAGTGTTCAGCATCATCACCCGCTTGGCGCTGCCTGAACGGATCATGTCATAGCCGGTTTGAATACCGAAAGTGGCGGACGAACATGCCACGTTCATATCAAAAGCGAAGCCCTCAATGCCCAGCAAGTCTTGAATCTCAATCGAAATGGCCGGATAAGCGCGCTGCAAATTGGCGCAAGCGACCAGCACGGCGTCAATCTCATTGGCTTCAAGCTGCGCTTCTTTAAGCGCTTGCTTGGCTGCATTGACACCCATTTCAGCCAGCAGCGACGGGTCGTCATCAGACCGCTCGCCAATGCGCGGGCACATAATCTCCGGGTCGAGCACACCCGCCTTGTCCATAACAAAACGGCTTTTAATGCCTGACGCTTTTTCGATAAATGCCGAACTGGATGGAGCCAGCGCTTCTATCTCACCGGCCTCAATCGCCGCTGCATTTTCAGCATTAAATTTTTCGACATAAGCGTTAAAGCTCTCGACCAACTCATCATTGCTGATCGACTCTTCGGGTGTGAACAAGCCTGTACCGGTTACAACAACCTGGTTCATCAGAAATCCTCCGCGATTTGGAACAAGCCTAACATATTCAAAAGGCTTGGCGAGCCTAACGAACGGTTTTTGCGACCCTATCGGGTCACATTGAGTGACATTTTGTTACGGATATGGCCTAGCCAAGTGCAATATCAGCGCCATTAAGCGTCAGTTTTTCGTCACGTGCATCTTCGCGGATAAGTGCTAACCCAAACCGCTCGGCGCGCGCCACCAATTCGCCGCCAACGCGCTCTCCGGCCAATAATTTGTCACCCCGGTCACCGGCTGCTGTTTCCAACATAATCGGTTGCAGGCTTTTGCGTAATTTGCCTTTGCGATGGGTGCGTGAGGTGACTTCTTGGCCGACAAAACAACCTTTTTGGAAATCAATCGCCTGCATATCGGCAAGTCCATATTCCAACGGAAAGACGCTGCCCGGCGGCATGTCTTCAGCTCCTTGCGGCACCCCCAGCTTGATTCGGTTTTTGTGCCAATCGGCCAATGGCGCGGTCGGTAGCGTGGTGTCGGGCAGAGCGACAAAAAAGCCGCGCAGCCCCAAACCGTCGCGGCGCGGGTCTTCGTAAAATCCGCTCATTGGCGGGCAGGGCAGGCCGTCTTCTTGCCATAGGGCATGAATTTCCAAATTGCTGGCCTCAATCGTCACATCGGCGCGTAATTTATAGAGGGTTAATTTCTTGGTTAAGGCTGACGCTTGCGCGGCTTCGCAGTCAATCAGCAGCGCGTCATCTTCGACATAGATAAAGAAATCATAGAGCAGCTTGCCTTGCGGGGTCAGCAGGGCGGCCATAACGCATGCGCCGCTTTGCGGGCGCGACACATCTTGCGTTACCAGGTTTTGCATAAAATCAATCCGGTCGTCGCCGCCAATGCGAATAATGGTGCGGTCTTCCAAATGGCTATGATAAATGCTCATGCTCCACATGTGCGCCCGATAACGCTAAATTTCAAGCTTATAAACGCAAAATGTAAACCGAAAGGGCGTTGGCTTATCGGTGATGCTGGTCTTATAATTTAACCAATGGCAGCACGCAGCAATCTTCTGATTTTACCACCTGACCGGCTTGATGCATTCACCGCCACCGGCGTGCTGGCCGAATTACTTGCTTTTGAACCGGCGCGACCTGTGCATCTGGTTACGCATGAAGATTACGTCCCCTACTTCGCCGATGCGCCCGGGCAAATTGAATTTATCACCCATGCCCGCGCCAATGGAAAAATATCCCGCTTGCGTTTACTGGGCGAGGTGATGGGGCATAATTGGAATCGCGTGATTTCTCTGTCGCCGACGCGACTGCCGCTTTTACTGTGGGCGCATCATCGCCATCATTATCGCTTCGCCAGCGGCACTTATGCTTTGCCTGCTTTATTTGCCAATAATAAGTTTCGCCCACCGCATATTTGGACGCCCGATAAATTGCATTTGGCTTTGCCAGAAACACTGGCACCCGATGCGCCGCTGGTCGTTTTATCGCTTTGCGAAAGCGGGCGCGCGCAATGGGATTGGCGGCACTATGCCGAACTTATCTGGCGGGTTTCTGACAGCGTGGCGGGTCTGAAAGCGGCGCATATTGTGGTGTTGAGCGATAAAAATTGTGCCCTTGCGGCGGCACTCATGGAAAATATTCCGGCCGGTCAAATCAGCCATTTTCAAGATTTGGCTTTCAACAAACAGGCCGGTCTGATGCGCCGTGCCAAGCTGGTTATCGGCACTGACCGCTTGGCGATGCGCATGGCTTCGGGCACCGGTGCCGGATTGGTGTTGCGCCTAGACCGCGACGATGCAGGCGGCGAGGGACGTCCCTATGGTCTTTATGTCGGGCAAGATGCAGCCGAAGTAGCCCGTTATGTTGGGCATCATTTGCCGATGTCTGATGCCGCGCAAGCGCAATAGAAAAGGCGACAGCACCCAATGGTTCTGCTAATAATTAAGGCGAGCGAGTAAACATATGACGACAGAAAAATACGATCTGATTATCAGCGGCGGCACCATCGCCGGACCGGAAGGCACAAAAGACGGCGATATCGGTATTCGCGATGGTCGTTTTGCAGAGCTGGGCGATTTATCTGCTGCTGAGGCTGATGAACGCCTTGATGTGACGGGGCTGACTGTTTTGCCCGGGGTCATCGACACGCAAGTTCACTTTCGCGAACCGGGGCTTGAGCATAAAGAGGATTTGCAGTCCGGTTCACTGGCCGCCGTGATGGGCGGCGTGACAGCGGTGTTTGAAATGCCCAACACCAAACCGCCGACCACAGATAAGGGCGCGGTAGAGGACAAGGTGGCGCGCGGCCGCAATCGCATGCATTGCGATTTTGCCTTTTATGTTGGCGGCACGCATGAAAATGCGGCTGAACTGCCCAAGCTGGAACGCATGGAAGGCGTTTGCGGTGTAAAGGTTTTTATGGGGTCGTCGACCGGCAATTTACTGGTGCCTGATGATGATGGCGTTGGCGATATTTTGAAGCATATTCGCCGCCGTGCCGCTTTTCATAGCGAAGATGAATATCGATTGCGCGAGCGGCGACCGCTGGCTGAAACCGGCAATGTGTTGACGCATCCGGTTTGGCGCGATGAGGAAGCGGCGATTTCATCGACCCGCCGCCTCATCAAACTGGCGCGAGAAGCCAATCAGCATATTCACGTGCTGCATGTGACGACCGAAGAAGAGATGCAAATGCTGGCCGCCAATCGCGATATTGTCTCGGTTGAGGTCACCCCGCAGCATCTCACACTGGCTGCGCCCGACGCGTATGAAGAAATCGGCACATTTGCCCAAATGAACCCGCCCATTCGTGATGCGCATCATCGCGCTGCGCTTTGGAAAGCGCTGGAGCAGGGTATTGTCGATGTTATCGGCTCTGACCATGCGCCGCATACGCGCGAGGAAAAGGCGGAAGCCTATCCCCATTCACCGGCTGGCATGCCCGGCGTGCAAACGCTTCTGCCGCTAATGCTCGACCATATGGCAGAGGGCAAAATATCGCTCGAAAAGCTGGTGACACTGACCAGCCTTAATGCCCAAAAACTTTTTGGCCTGAAAGAAAAAGGTGCGATTGAAATCGGTAATCATGCCGATTTGACTTTTGTTGATTTGCAGCGCAGCGAAACCATTACCGAAGATTGGATAGAAGCGCGTTGCGGTTGGTCACCTTTTACCGGTCGCACCATTCGCGGTTGGCCGGTCGGCACAATGGTGCGCGGCACGCGCGTGATGTGGGACGGTGAATTGACCGCACCCGCGACGGGCCAGCCCTGCGTTTTTGATATTTAATTTTTTTGACAATTACGGGAGACGATGATGTCTGACAGCTTTCGCGCTTTGCGCTTGACCAAAAATGACGGCGATGAAAAAGGCGGCGGGCAAACGCATGAAATCGTTGAATTGACCGAAGATGATTTGATGGATGGTGACGTTACCGTCGCCGTTTCCCATTCGACCTTAAACTATAAGGACGGGCTGGCTCTGACGGGCGCGTCACCGGTGGTGCGCGTTTGGCCGATGATACCGGGGATTGATTTTTCCGGCACGGTGGAGAAATCAAATCACCCCGATTTCAAAGAGGGCGACGGTGTTGTGCTCAATGGTTGGGGGGTCGGTGAAACCCATTTTGGCGGTTATGCAGGTAAGGCGCGCGTTAATGGTGACTGGCTGGTTAAACGACCTGATGCTATTTCCGCAGCCCGCAGCATGGCAATCGGCACGGCGGGCTATACCGCCATGTTATGCGTCATGGCACTGGCTGACACGCCGAAAGATGCCGGTGAAATTCTGGTCACCGGCGCGGCTGGCGGGGTCGGCTCTGTGGCTTTGGCGCTATTGTCGAAAATGGGTTTTGAGGCCGTCGCCTCAACCGGGCGCATGGAAGAAGAAGCCTATTTGACCGGACTGGGCGCGACGCGGGTGATTGACCGCAACACGCTCAGCGAACCGGGTCGCCCGCTCGATAAAGAACAATGGGCCGGTGTGGTCGACGCGGTCGGCAGTCACACTTTGGCTAATGCCATTGCACAGACCAAATATGGCGGCACGGTTGCCGCTTGTGGTTTGGCGCAAGGGCCTGACCTGCCGGCAACGGTGATGCCGTTTATTTTGCGTGGCGTTAATTTGGCCGGTATTGATAGCGTGATGGCCCCGCGTGCCAAGCGCGAGCAGGCATGGGCAATGCTGGCCGAGCATCTTGACCTCGATAAGCTCGATGCCATGACGAGCCAAGCGACGCTCGAAGACCTGCCCGACTTGGGACAGAAAATTCTCGCCGGTCAAACCCGTGGTCGCGTGGTGGTGACGGTTTAGAAAATCGAATAAGCGCCATCGATAACGAATAAATCGCCCGAATGATAGGCCGAGGCATTGGAGGTCAGATAGACCGCAATGCCGCCGAAGTCTTCCGGTTCGCCCCAGCGGCGTGCCGGAACGCGTGAGATGACTTTCTCTTCGAACACGTCGCTGCCCTGTGCGCCTGCCGTCATATCGGTGGCAATCCAACCGGGCAAAATCGAATTGGCGCGCACGCCATAGCGCGCATGCTCGACGGCAATGGATTTCATCATCGAAATTACCGCGCCTTTGGTGGCGGCATAATGCTGGTTGCGCGCCGCGCCTTCAATCGCTGCAAGGCTGGCAACGCCGACCAGCGAACCGCCCGGGTCCCCGTTTTTGGCTCGTTCGACCATATGTTTGGCTGCCGCGCGTAAGGTGAAAAACACGCCGTCCAAATTGACCGCCAAAACATCACGATATGCTTGTGTGTCCATTTCGGCAAATGTTCCCGCCAGTTTGCCGATGCCGGCATTGGCAAAAACGCTGTCAATGCGGCCCATTTCTTTGACCGTATCAATAAGGGCGGCATCGACCGCGTCCTCATCGGCAACATTGACGTTCCACGCTTGCGCTTTCACGCCATGCGCTGAAAGCGCGTTCACCGCTTTTTCATTATTGGCTTCATTGGTGCCCCAAATGGCGATATCGGCACCGGCTTGCGCCATTGCCGACGCCATGCCCAGCCCGATGCCGCGATTGCCGCCGGTTACCAAAGCGGTTTTTCCACTTAAATCAAACGGTTGATAGCTCATGATTTTCTCCCTGTTTGACCCGACTATATCGGCTTCAGCAAAGAAGAAAAGGCCTTAAAGCCCGCTTTGACGTTGGCTGACATGAGTGGCAAGCTGCCCGCATGGTGAAACGATTCCTGATTTTGTTTTTTTTGGCTCTTTTTGCGAGTGTGTTTTTGCCTGAGCTTGCGATTGTGCCTGTTAAGGCGGCCCCGCTTGAAGTGGTTACAGCCGATGGGCGCACGATTATGTTTGAGGTAGAGCTGGCAAATACGCCGGATAAACAAAGACGCGGCTTGATGTTTGTGGAACGCATGCCGGCCCAACAGGGCATGGTGTTTCCCATGCAGCCGCCGCGCATAGCGCGGTTTTGGATGCGCAATACATTGCTGCCGCTGGATTTGATTTTCATTCGCCCGGGTGGGCTGATTGCTCAAATCGCGACGCGGCGCGATGTAAAGTCCGACAAGGTAACCGTGTCGCGCGACGCGGTCAGTGCGGTGCTGGAAATCAATGCGGGTGAGGCGCGCAAGCTCAATATCAATGTCGGTGACATTGTGCGCATGGATGCGGTGGCGTTTTAATGTGCGGCCGTTTTGCCCTTGCGACGCCGCCTGAAGATTTGCGCCAGATCGTCGATTTCTCCAATCGGATAAATTTTCCGCCGCGTTATAATATTGCGCCGACGCAACCGGTCAGTGTCATTCGCGCCGTGCCGGGTCGTGAAATCGCGCTGGTGCAATGGGGGCTGATTGCGCCGTGGCTGAAGCCTGAACAGGTAGGTGATAAAGCGGCGCGCCCGCAAATCAATGCGCGCGCTGAAACGATTACGCAAAAGCCCAGTTTTAAAAACGCCTTCCGCCGCCGCCGCTGCCTGATACCGTCAGATGGATTTTATGAATGGGATCGCAGTGTCGGTCAGCCTTATCGGATTTTCCGCGTTGATGAGCAGCCGTTTTTTATGGCCGGAATTTGGGAAATTTGGACGGGTGCTGATGGCAGTGAGATTGAAAGCTGCGCCATCATTACTACCGCTGCCAATGACCGTCTGAGCCCGATACATCATCGCATGCCCGCCATGATTGCCCCCGCGCAAGCCGATGATTGGTTGTCTGCGCCTGAAACCGAAGCAGAAAAACTGCTTCCCCTTTTGGGCTCGGCAGATGAAGATGATTTTCACGCCACGCCAATATCCAAGCGGGTCAATAAGGTGGCTGAAGACGATTCCGATTTATGGGTGAGGCATGTTGAAAAAGCACCGCCCAAACAGATGGATTTATTTTAGGCGACCCCGACTTTGAGGAGAAAGTGATGAGTGTTGTTGACCATATTATTATTGCCGTGGCCGACCTGGAGGCGGCGAGCCAAGACTATGCTTTGATGCTGGGGCGTGCGCCGAGCTGGCGTGGCACGCATCCTGATTATGGCAGCGCCAATACATTGTTTCGGCTTGAAAATTGCTACCTCGAATTATTGGCTGCGAATGGCGAAGGCTGGGCCGGTGACATGATAAAAAATGTGCTGGAGACGCGTGGTCAGTCGCTATGCGCGTTGGTTTTCGGCACTGAAGATTGCGACGCTTTTTTGGACAATGCGCGCGCCAATGGCCTTGACGTAGCAGACCCTGTCGCCGGTCATGGCGTTGATGATGCAAGTGGCGCAGCGCGAAGCTGGCGCAATATGCATTGGGAGCAAAGCGCGGCGCGCGGCATATTTTCCTTCTGTATTTGCCATGATGATTTATCGGCATTGCCGATGGCTGAGCCGACCGGCGCGGGCGCGATGAGCGCGGTAGATCATGTGGTGGTGCAGACCAAAAGCGCCGATGCGGCGAAAAAGTTTTACGGCGACCAGCTTGGCATCAGATTGGCGCTCGAACACGATGTGCCCGATTGGGGTGGCACGCAATTATTCTTCCGCACCAATTCGATGAGTGTTGAAGTCATCGCCTCGGACAAGACCGGCGATGACGATAATCTATGGGGGCTGGCTTTGAAAACCGATGATATTGTGGTAACCCAAAAACGCTTGAGCTATGCGGGCATTAAAGTGTCAGATGTGCGCGACGGCAGAAAGCCGGGCACAAAAGTTTGCACGATAAAATCGCATGTGATGGATGTGCCGACCCTGTTGATTGAGCACCCAAAAAACTAAACCGAAAGATAAAATTGAAGATTAAGCCGATGCGCGTATGAGGCGGTCATTTATCGCCTCGCCCAAACCGGCTGATGGTATCGGCATAATGGCGAGGTTTTTGCCCATGTCTCGCGCTGCTTTATCGGCGCCGTGCAGCACGGTGAAAAGCTGCGCCGCCGCCTCGGTGATATCGCCGCTTGGGCTCAAATTGGCAAAACAATCGGCGGGTGCGGTGCCGCCAAAGCCGATAAGGAG
>JAKMCZ010000064.1 GCA_022428185.1 Alphaproteobacteria bacterium
CACACGCGGCGACCACCTATCCAAAATAGCCCAGCGCGTGCGGATAATCGCCAAAAAACCCCCGCGCCTCACCCACCGGCTTTATATCCCGCTCGGCATTGGCGGCGAGGCGATAACCGGCCTCATCAAGCCGCACATGCTCACGAATACACGACACCACATCTTGCAGCGGGCGCCGCTCAGGCGCGTGATAAAGCGGGTCGAAAGAAGCCAACACTGCCGCCCCCGCCCAATCGGCCAACGCTGCCACATCGCGAAACCGTGCCTTGTCATCGCTGCCATAAAGCGGCACCAGCAGCGCGTAAACATCGCGGCTGGCGGCGGTCAGTTGCGCCAGCTTCTCTCCGAATACAGGCTCGGTGCGCACCGGCGGCACAGCCAACCAACACAGGGGGGCATGGCGCGCCAACCCCAGCACATCGTTCATTGTTAAGAGACATTCGCCTTTGCGACCACGCCGATTGGCTTGTGTCAAACATTGCGACAGCGCCGCATAGGCGGTGCGCGTGCGCGGATAGGCAATCACCTCAAAACCGCATTGCGTGACCAGTCGCGCGCCGGGCAAATAACGCAACCCCGCCGCGCGAGCCGCAATATGTCCGCGCACCACACCGGCCAGCGTGTTGCGGTCAGCCAACCCGACAGCGCGATAGCCGAAAGCGGCAGCGGTCTCGACCATTTCTTGCGGATGCGATGCGCCGCGCAGAAAACTGAAATTGGAAATCGCTGCCAGTTCGGCAAACCCTGCCGTCTGCATCATGGAAAAACGCCATGCATGAACCAACGCGGACTGCCGGTCTCGCGCTCATATAGCCCGTCGCGATAAAGCCAGAAGCGATGCCCTTGCGTGTCTTCAATGCGATAATAATCGCGCGTTCGGCTGTTATGACCGGCACGTTGTGTGCCCACCAGCCCGTCCCACCATTCGGGTGCGATGCGCTCCGGCCCATAAGCCGTTGTTACCTCATGCAGCACACGCCGCCAGCGAAAGCGATAGGGTGCGCCTTCGGGAATTTCGGCAATCACCTCAATCGGCTCGGGCGCACACAGCATGAAAAGCGGCCGTGTGGCAGGGTCAATCATTGGCGGCGCGCTGTTTTCAACGCTGTTATCAACCGCATTTTTCTGCCTATCCAGCAGCGAAATAAAACGCACGGCGCGCTCGGGAATATAAGAGGCATGCGGCACCGGACGGACAACGATATTGGCCCCCAGGCGACCTGCCAAGCGGTCATACAAGCCGCCCAAAGCAGCCATTGGCGCGCTGCGGCGCAAACGACCGCCTAGATTATGCGCCAGCCCGATATTTTCCTGCTCGTCGACAAGTGCGGTTGTGTGCGCGGCAACCAATTGCAATTGCTCAATCCCGAAACCGGCATCGAGCCCACCCGATAAGCGGGTCAGACGCTCTTCAAACAAGCGCATCATATGCGCGGCATCAGCCGATGGATGCGCCAATGGCAAAGACAATGCCATCACCGCATTGTCAGAACGCGTCAACGCAACATCAAGCCGTTGCGCGCCCTGCCCCGCCGCTTTCAACTGCGCTGCAAGCGTTTCGCAAAGGTCGCCAATCAGCATTGTCAGTGCCTCGATTTGCGTCACCCCATGCGGCAGTTTTTTGATCGCCATAAATTGCGGCGGCGGTAAATACGGGTTGAGGCTTTCGCCCGCCTGCCCCAAAGCCTGCTCTAAGCGTAATACCGGTGCTGGGCCAAAACGCCGGGTTAAATCGGCGCGCGGAAAACGCGCCAATTCGGCAATCGTGTCGAGCCCGAGACGTTGGCACAAATCAACATGTTGCGGGTTGAGCCGCAAAGCAGCGGGAGGCAGCGGCAGCACCGCTTCGGCATCTTGGCCTTCCGGCACAATGGTGAAATTACTGGGCGCAAAGCGCGCCAACCCCCAAGCTGCGCCAATGCTACCCGCTATGGCGGCGCGCATCGTAATGGTGCGCCCGTCGCGATAATTATTAAGACGGGCAGCCATATCAGCCAGCAAAGCACGCTCGCCACCGAATAAATGGGCACAGCCGCTAACATCGAGCAACAGACCATAATCTGTCAGCCCATCTGGCGTTTCGACCGCCGTATCTTCGCCAATCCACGGCGTATAGCGTTGCAGCCAATAGGCGCATTTTTGCAAACGAGCGGCCGCGTCTTGCGGGTCAGCCATTGCGGTTTGCATATCGGGCACTAATGCGCGCGCATCGGGCAATGTCATGGACGGATAAAGCCCGGCCTTACCCGCCACCTCATTCAACCCGACCAGACGCTGCGCGTTTTTATGCATATCAATGAGTGCGAAAGGCTGCGCCACATCATAATCGGCGCGGCTGGTCTCAGCCCCCCAATGCGGAAACCACAGCGCGACAATGCGCCGTCCGGTCATGCGCGGGTTATGCAGAGGCATGGGTGGCGGGGTTTGCGGCGGCGACGGCATGCGGGTCGCCTAAACAGCGCGCCGCATAAGCGGCATGGCAGTCGGATTGGGGGTTTCTTGTAAAACCGCAACGCGGTGCGGATAAATCGCCCAGCCTGTCGATGGCGGCGGCACATCATAAGCGAGGCGTAATTTTTCCAGCGTCACATGCCAGCCCTGCCCAGGCAAAGCCGCAATGCGCCAACGCGTGGTCGCCGCCGACGCACCGGTTGTCCCCAATGCCAACAATAACGGACGCTCCGCCGCGCGCGCCGCCAATGATAAGCGGCGGCTATGGGTAAAATCAGGCACACTGTCAGAACTGGTCAGCAAAGTGCACGCAACAGACGGACAAGCCAGCGCCTGCTCACCGGCCCATAGCAAATCCGGCAAGGACACGCCGTCGAGATAAACCAAGTTTTGCGCCGACAGACCGTGCGCCGCTAATGCCGGCGCATAGGGTTGACCACCATCGCGACACGCAGCATGGGTTTGCGCGTAAAGCAGCACATCATCATCGGTTGCCGCATGATGCACAAAACGCGCTGCCAGCCTGTGCGCGAAACCCAGTGCAGCCGCCATATCGGCGAAGCTATGCGCCGCAATTTCATGCACCCCCCCACACGGCAATCCACCACCGGCATGGGCGTTTAAATAAGCATCGATATCAGCAAACCCTGTGGCGACGCGTAGGCCTGTTTGCGCAACCGGCTCGTGGCGCGCCATCAGTTTTTGCAATCGATTCAGCCGGTGCTGCCGATTGGCTTTTTTCATCTGCTGATTTAGAGCGCGTTGCATCACTTGTTCCATTATTTGTTCTTGTTTTGTTCTAAAATGAGAACAAGCAAGAGTCAATGGCGTAGAGCGATATACGCTTAATTATTTAATGGTCGCGCTGCCCCGCTAAAAGCACCCGCCAATATATTGGCGTTGATGCGCCTTGCGCCAGCGCAGCGCCCTCATGCGAAGAATGCGGGCGCGAAGTCCGCTTTATTTAATCTGCGCCGCACCCCAATAAGTATAACCGGCAATTTTAGGCGTGGACGGCACATACATTTGGTCGAGGTCGGTAATTTTAAAGCCGCCCTCTTCAATCAGCGTCGGAATATCGCGGTTGATATTGCAACCACCGAATAATTTTCCCCATGCGCCATTGAGGCGGTTTTGCCATTTTTCCACCGCCGCATCGGGCGCGCGTCCATGCTCTGAGAACAGCAGCTTGCCACCCGGCTTCAGCACGCGGCGCATATTCTGCATCGCCTTTAATGTGCCCGGAATGGTGCACAACGTATAGGTCAGCAACACCGTATCAACGCTGTTATCCTCAAGCGGAATTTCCTCGCCCGGCAGGTCGATAAACTCGACATCAAACGGCGCTTTGTCAGCCAACGGCTTGGCACGCTTGACCATATCGGGTGCCGGTTCCAGCCCGAACACCATATCGACCTTATCGGGGTCGTAAAAATCGAGATTGTGACCGGTTCCCATGCCGATTTCCAACACGCGGCCTTCGCAATGCGGCACAACTTTTTCGCGCTGCTTCAAAATCGGTTTGGTGCCACACGCCGTGCCGATAAGACGCGGCAGAATAAATTTGTCGTATAAGCCCATGAAGCTCTCCCTTACTGAAGCAAAAGCGTGGCACAAATCAGCGACAATTTGAAGTCGGATTTAGCCGTTCACCAATGTGGTGTAATCGTCCATCAGATTTTTGGAAATCTCGGTCGGCGTGAAGTGATGCGGGCCGATTTCAGATACCGGTGTCACTTCCGCCGCTGTGCCGGTGATGAAACATTCAGAAAAGCCGTCCAGCTCCTCCGGCATAATAGCGCGCTCGACAATCTCATGACCGCGATCGCGCGCCAGCCCTATTACCGTGCGCCGCGTAATACCGTCCAAAAAACAATCAGGTGTCGGCGTGTGCAACACACCGTCTTGCACAAAAAAGACATTGGCACCCGTCGCTTCGGCAATTTGACCGCGATAATCCAGCATCATCGCATCGGCATAGCCTTTGCGCTCAGCCTCGTGTTTCGACAGGGTGCATATCATGTAAAGACCGGCTGCTTTGGCATGGCACGGCGCGGTTTCAGGCGATGGACGACGATATTTTGCCATATCAAGGCGAATACCTTTGAGCCGCTCTTCGGGGTCGAAATAAGACGGCCATTCCCATGCCGCGATGGCGACATTGATACGGTTTTGCTGCGCCGACACGCCCATCATCTCGCTGCCACGCCATGCGACCGGACGAATATAGCCATCGGTCAAGCCGTTGGCCTCTAAGGTTTCAATGCAAGCGGCATCGATTCCATCAATGCTATAGGGCAAGTCGAAACCCAGCTCGCGCGCCGAGTAAGCCAACCGCTCAGTATGCTCGCGCAATTTGAAAATCGATCCATTGTAAGCGCGCTCGCCCTCAAAAACACATGAGCCATAATGCAGACCATGGGTCAGCACATGAACCTTCGTGTCGGCCCAGGGCACCATTTCGCCATTCATCCAAATGAACCCGTCGCGCTGGTCAAAAGCGATGCTCATTAAATTTCCCCCATAGCCTTTTTTGAAAGGCCGGTCTTATTACTGCCGTATATTTAATGCTAGAGTTATCAGCGAAGATAATTTATGTCAACAACACTGACCCTTTTTCGGGTGATTGTGATGCAAGGCACGACATGGGCAAAGCAAGAGACACAAAAAACGGCGATTTTAACGATGCGATTGAATTAATGTTCTTCGCCTATCGCGATTTCATTGCCGACCCTGACGTTATATTGGCAGCGCATGGTTTTGGTCGCGCCCATCACCGCGTATTGCATTTTGTGGCAGGCAATCCGGCCATTTCGATTGCCGATTTGTTGGATATTCTGCGCGTCACCAAGCAAAGCTTGGCGCGCGTGCTGCGCGACTTAATTGACGGCAATTATATCGAACAGCGCATCGGCGCAAACGACCGGCGCAAGCGGCTTTTGCACTTAACCGCAAAGGGCAGCGCGCTGCATGGCAAGCTGATTGCGCCGCAAGAAAAACGGTTTGATGAGGTGCTGGCGGCTATTGGCCCGCAAGCGTTTGAGCAGTGGAAAAAAACAATGCGGCTTGTCATCAATAGCGAAGACCGCGACAATGTTGATGAACTGATAAAGCGGTCGCGGGCTGCCCGCACCGATAACGGGAAATAATGGGACCTATGGGTGCATGAGCCAGCCGGACGAAACCACACCACATATATTGATTGTCGATGACGACACGCGTATCCGCGAGTTGTTGCAAAAATATCTTTCGGATAATGGCTACCGCACCTCTACCGCTGCCGATGCGGCTGAGGCGGATGGCAAAATGGGCGCGTTGGAATATGATTTGCTGGTGCTTGATATTATGATGCCGGGCATTACCGGTCTCGAGTTTACGCAAAAGCTACGCGCGGCTGAAAATCCGGTGCCGATTTTACTGCTCACTGCATTGGCGGAAACCGAGCAACGCATTGAGGGGTTGGCTATCGGCGCTGATGACTACCTGCCCAAGCCGTTTGACCCGAAGGAATTGCTGTTGCGCGTGCAAAGTATTTTGCGCCGTTCGGTTAGCGATGAGGCCGCTCTGGACCCGCCTGAAGAAGTGCATTTCGGGGCGCATATTTTTCGCTATGAGCGCGGCGAGCTGACCCGTGATGATGCGCGCATCACCTTGACGACACGCGAAATAGAAGTGCTGCGCTGTCTGACACAAGCGCCCGGACGCATTGTCACCCGCGCTGAATTGGCGGACGGCGAAGATATTTCTGAGCGCGCCATTGATGTGCAAATCAATCGCCTACGCCGGAAAATTGAAGCCGACCCGCGTGACCCGATTTACCTGCAAACCGTGCGTGGTGCCGGTTATGTTTTGAGGACAGACTGATTATGTGGTTCTCACCCGGCGCTTTTTTGAAAACCTATATGCCGACGGGCTTGTTTCCGCGCTCGCTGTTAATCATTGTTATGCCGGTTGTGGTGACGCAAATCGTTGTCGCTTTCGTGTTTATGGAGCGTCATTGGTCAACCGTGACGCAGCGCCTGTCGCGCGCCGTTGTTTCCGACATTTCCATGCTGGTCGACTTGCGCATGCGCGAACAAGGTGGCGATGGCGAATTATTGAGCCAAATGGCGAGCGATGCGTTTTCCATGTCGGTGGCTTTTTTACCCGGGGAAAGCCTGCCCAGTGCCAGCGAAGCGCCGATTGTCGCGCTATTGCATCAGTCACTGTCGCGCGAATTGAGCCAGCGCGTGGCACGCCCGTTTTGGATTGATACGCAAACTTACGATAATTACGTCGATATTCGCGTGCTGCTGCCCGGCGAGGTGATGCGGGTTTTGGCGCAGCGCAAGCGGGTTTATGCCACCAACACGCATATTTTCATGATTTGGATGGTCGGCACTTCGGTGATTTTGCTGATGGTCTCCGGTGTGTTCTTACGCAACCAAATCCGCCCAATACAACGTCTTGCTGAAGCTGCCGAAGAGTTCGGCAAAGGCCGCGATATGCCTAATTTCCGTCCCGCCGGTGCATCTGAAGTGCGCAGCGCTGCCGCCAGCTTCATCGAGATGCGCGACCGTATTGAACGACAAATCGAACAGCGCACCACTATGTTGGCCGGTGTGAGCCATGACTTGCGCACGCCGTTGACGCGACTGAAATTGCAACTCGCCATACTGCCCGAGGGGCCTGAGATTGAAGAGCTCAATACCGATATTTCAGAAATGGAAGATATGCTTGATGACTATTTGGCCTTTGCGCGCGGCTATCAGGGTGAGACGGCGACCGAGGCCGAACTTTCAGGCTTCCTCAATCAGATACATCACGACGCCGAGCGGCGTTGGCCGAATGTGCAAATCCGTCTGACCGATATTTTGAACCGCGCCGTGTCGATTAAATCCAATGCCTTTCGGCGGTGCCTGAATAATTTGGTCAATAATGCCTGCGCCCATGCCGGTGTGGTGCATCTTGGTGCGAAGGTTAATGAAACCGAGGATATGGTAACGATTTTCGTTGACGATAATGGTGTCGGAATTCCCGACAATAAGCTCGAAGAAGTATTTCGCCCATTTTTCCGGCTCGACGATGCGCGCAATGCACAAACCGGCGGCACCGGTTTAGGGCTGGCAATTGCGCGCGATGTTGCGCGCGGTCATGGCGGTGATATTGCTTTGTCGCGCAGCGCATTGGGTGGATTGCGCGCACAAATTACCCTGCCCGTTTAATCAGGTCTCGTTATCCAAATCCGGTGCGTCAGCATCGAGCAACGCTTCATCACCAATTTTTGATAATTCACCGGCACGCATGGCGGCAGCTTGGGTTGCGCGACGCATCAACTCAACCAGCGCGCCCTCATCGCCCATCAACACATCAAGGGCGGCTTCTGTTGTGCCGCCCGGCGAGGTAACGTTGACACGAAGCTGGCGCGGATCTTCCTCCTCCGAATTCAACATAGCGGCAGAGCCGATAATCGTTTGGCGCGCCAATTGCGCTGCCATATCTTGCGGCAAGCCGAGATTGACCGCCGCCGCCGCTAAGGCCTCAACCATGTGAAACAGATAGGCAGGACCGGAGCCTGAAATCGCGGTAACGCTATCAATCGCTTTCTCACTATCCAGCCAAACCGTTTCGCCGACCGCCGCCAGCAAAGCTTCGGCCACGGCTTTTTCCTCCGGCTTCACGCTTGAAGCGGCATAAAGCGCAGTCATGCCTGCGCCAATGGCGGCAGGCGTGTTCGGCATGGTGCGCACAAAAGATGCATCGCCGCCCAAAAGCTCGCTCATCGTATTGATGGAAACACCCGCCATAAGCGAGATGACCAGCGTCTCGGGCGCGGCCAGCAATGCGATAGGTGGCAGCGCTTCGACCGCCAATTGCGGTTTGACGGCAAGAACGATAATAGCGGGTGCCGCCTCTTGCAGCGCATCACTATTGGCGTTCAAGTTAACCCCCAGCCTGCTTAGAGCTTCATGCGGTTGCGGGTCTTGCACATAAAATTGTGCGGCTTCGAGACCGGCACTGAGCCAGCCCTGCAAAAGTGCCGAGCCCATTTTACCGCAGCCGACCAGCAGCACATTCTTGCCATCAAGCAGCGTTGATAACGGCTGAGTTGGGGATTTAGGCATCGCCGCGCGTTTCAAACAGGCTGCTTTCGAG
>JAKMCZ010000186.1 GCA_022428185.1 Alphaproteobacteria bacterium
GGATATGAGCTTATCGGGACGCGTGCTTCTGGCACCCATGTCGGGGGTGACTGACTTTGCGTTTCGTAAAGCGGTGGCGAAAGTCAGCAATATTTCGGTCGTTTCAGAAATGGTCGCCAGCGAAGAATTGATTAACGCGCGCGCCGATGTGTTGCTGCGAGCTGAGGGAGCGGGTCTGTCACCCTTTATCATGCAGCTTGCCGGACGTGACCCTTATTTGATGGGCGAGGCGGCCAAGCTGGCTTGCGCGGCCGACGCCGATATTATCGATATCAATATGGGTTGCCCGTCGCGGCAGGTGACGGGCGGTTTATCCGGCTCGGCCTTGATGCGTGATGAAGCATTGGCAGAAGCGATTATTGCCGCGACGGTCGGTGCAAGTTCAAAACCGGTTACGCTGAAAATGCGTTTGGGTTGGGACCATGCCAGCCTCAACGCGCCGCTTTTGGCGATGCGCGCCGAGGCTCTGGGTGTGCAAATGATTACCGTGCATGGGCGCACGCGCTGTCAGTTTTATAAAGGTGAGGCCGATTGGGCGCTGGTGCGCGACACGGTTGAGGCAGTTGATATTCCGGTAATCGTCAATGGCGATATTTTCGATAGCGCGACCGCGAAGGCCGCTTTGGCGTCGTCGGGTGCCGACGGCGTTATGGTCGGTCGCGCGGCGATTGGGCGTCCGTGGTTACCCGGTCAGATAAATGCCTATCTGGAAAGCGGGGTTTGGCCGCAAGACCCGACCGCCGCGCAGCAGCAAATTATCTTTGCCGATTGGTATCAAGATTGCCTGTCGCTTTATGGCGAAGGGTTGGGCGTGCGCGTGGCGCGCAAACATATTGCTGGCTTTATCGAAAGCCTGCTTGGCGCACAAACCGGTCGCGCGCATCGCGCCACAATTTGCCGCCTCGATGACCCATTTGAAGTGCTGCGCGCCATGCGCGCCCTATACGAAACGTCTGAAAGCGAGGCTGCATAATGTCTGAGGCAACTAGAGGCAATATCGCCCCAAGCGAAAAATTACTGCTTGATGCATTGCCCCAGCCCGTAATTTCTGTTGGTGAAAACCGCCATGTCGCCTATGCCAATTTCGCCGCGCAAGAATTCTTCGGCTCCAGTCTTAATCTTCTGCGTCGCCAGCATATTGTGAATGTGCTGCCCTTTGGCAGTCCGGTGGTCAGCCTGATTGAGCGTTGTCTCGATAATAATCTAAGCTTTAATGAATATGGTATCGACCTCGGCGCACCGACACGGGCGCTCGGCGCGGGCAGTGGTCGCATGGTCGATTTACATGTGACACCGACCGAATTGGAGCCGGGCGTGCGCCAAGCATTGATTGTTTTGCAGCCGCGTTCGATTGCCCATCATATTGACCGACAGTTGACGCATCGTGGCGCGGCGCGTTCGGTCTCGGCCATGAGTGCAATGCTGGCGCATGAGATTAAAAATCCGCTTTCCGGCATTAAAGGCGCGGCGCAATTATTGGAAGGTGACGCCGGGCCAGATGGGGTGGAATTGACTCGGCTGATTTGCAGCGAGACCGACCGCATTACCGGGCTGGTTGACCAGTTTGAGCAATTCACCGAAACCCATAGCGACATCGATAATCCTGTAAATGTGCACGCGGTTTTGGAGAATGTGCGCCTGCTGGCGAGCAATGGTTTCGGCAAGCATGTGCGCTTTATCGAGGATTACGACCCGTCTTTGCCGCAGGTTAAAGGCAATAAGGATTTACTGACGCAAGTTTTTATCAATCTGGTGAAAAACGCCTCGGAAGCATCGAGCGGCAAAAAGGCCGAGATTAGATTGACCTCTTCATTCCGTCCTGGCGTTCGTTTGTCTGTGCCGGGTCGCGCGCGACCGGTCAGTCTGCCGATGGAGTTTAGCGTTATCGATAACGGTAGCGGCGTGTCGGAAGATATTAAGACGCATTTGTTTGACCCGTTTGTCACCACGAAATCAAGCGGCACCGGTTTGGGTTTGGCTTTGGTCGCAAAAATTGTCGGCGATCATGGCGGCACGATTGAGTGCAATAGCGAGCCGGGTCGCACTGAGTTTTGCGTCCGATTGCCGATGATCGATGACAGCGTCGCTGAAACAGCAAGGGGAGATAGCAAATGAGTAAGGGAACGGTTCTTTTAGCCGACGATGACCGAGCCATTCGCACGGTTTTGACACAAGCGTTGGGTCGCGCCGGATTTGATGTGCGCGCCGGTGACACTGCCGCCTCGCTCTGGCAATGGGTCAGTAATGGCGAGGGCGATGTGGTGATTACCGATGTCATGATGCCTGACCAAAATGCCTTTGATGTTATTCCACGTATCAAAAAATTGCGTCCCGATTTGCCAATTATCGTTATCAGCGCAAAAAATACGCTGGGCACGGCCATTACGGCGGCAGAAAAAGGCGCGTTTGATTATCTTCCCAAGCCGTTCGATCTCGCTGAGTTGACCGATTTGGTGCAGCGCGCGGTTGATGCGCCCGGCGAGGCTGCGGCGCAGCCGATTGAAGCGGGCGACGAAGATGGCTTGCCTTTGGTTGGTGGTTCTCCCGCCATGCAAGAAATTTATCGTTCAGTGGCGCGGCTCACACAAAATGATTTATCGGTGCTGATTACCGGCGAGAGCGGCACGGGTAAGGAGTTGGTTGCCAAAGCACTGCATGAGTTTGGCACGCGCAAACGCGGTCAGTTTGTGGCCTTGAACATGGCGGCCATTCCGCGCGAACTGATTGAAAGCGAATTATTCGGCCATGAGAAAGGCGCGTTTACCGGTGCCAGCCAGCGCATGGACGGACGCTTTGCCCAAGCTGAGGGCGGCACATTATTTCTCGATGAAATTGGCGACATGCCGATGGAAACGCAAACCCGTTTGCTGCGCGTCTTGCAAGAGGGTGAATATACGACGATTGGTGGTCGCCAACCGATTAAGACCGATGTGCGGGTTATCGCAGCGACGCACCAAGATTTGCGCCGCCTCATCAGGCAAGGCTTGTTTCGCGAAGATCTTTATTTTCGCCTCAATGTTGTGCCGTTGCGCCTGCCACCTTTGCGCGAGCGATTGGAAGATATTGAAGACTTGGTTCGCCACTTCATGGCGCGTGGCGCCGATGAGGGATTGTCGCTCAAAAGCTTTGACAGCGACGCGATAGGCGCACTTAAGGGGCATGGCTGGCCGGGCAATGTGCGCGAACTAGAAAACCTTGTCCGCCGCCTGTCAGCTTTGCACGTCGATGAGGTAATCGGTGCTGAAGCAGTGCGTCTTGAGTTGAGCGAAAACGATGTCGCTGCCTCACCGGCGCAAGCGGCAGGAAATAATCTGACCGAAAGCCTGTATTTCCATCTCAGCAATTATTTCAAAGGACACAATAATTCGCTGCCGCCTAATGGTCTGTATGAGCGCGTTATGCGCGAGGTCGAAACGCCGTTGATTGAACTGTGCCTTGAAGCGACGCGCGGCAATCAAATTAAGGCGGCTGAATTATTAGGCGTTAACCGCAATACGCTCAGAAAGAAAATTCGCGACCTCAATATCGAAGTTGTGCGCAACGGTAAAAAATAAAACGAGACTTGCCCACTCTTGGCGGGCTGCTAAACTCCCAGTCACATTTGGGAGGATTTCATCATGGGCAAAGGACCGTTAAGCGGCGTAAAAATAATTGAAATGGCAGGAATTGGGCCGGGGCCGTTTTGCGCCATGCTATTGTCGGATATGGGCGCGGATATTATACGCATTGACCGCAAGGGGGGTGCCGGCGGCTATCCGTCTGATACCAATAGCCGAGGCCGCAAGTCGATTGCGCTGGATTTGAAAAAACCGGAAGCGATTGAAGCGGTATTGAAATTGGTCGAGCAAGCCGATGTCATTCAAGAAGGCTTTCGTCCCGGCGTGATGGAGCGGCTCGGATTAGGGCCTGATATATGCTTGGCGCGTAATCCAAAAATTGTTTTTGGACGCATGACTGGCTGGGGTCAGTTTGGTTCACTGTCTCATTCTGCCGGACATGACATTAATTACATTGCGCTGACCGGTGCGCTGGCTGCGATTGGTAAAGACAAGCCGGTGCCGCCACTCAATCTGGTTGGTGATTTCGGCGGTGGTGCGCTTTATCTGGCTATGGGAATTTGCGCGGCATTGGTTGAAGCCAATAAATCGGGCAAAGGCCAAGTGATTGACTGTGCCATGACCGACGGCGCGACCTCGCTTATGGGCATGTTCTTTGGCATGAAAGCGGCCGGAATTTGGGAAAATAAACCGTTCGCCAACATGCTTGATGGCGCGGCGCATTTTTATGACACCTATGAAACCAAAGACGGAAAATTTGTCTCCATTGGGTCGATAGAGTCGCAATTTTATGCGCTGCTGCGCGACAAAGCCGGCTTTGATGACAGCGCGTTTGACGCGCAGATGGATAAATCGGCTTGGGCTGATTTGAAGGCCAAAGTAGCGGCCACTTTCAAAACCAAAACCCGCGATGAGTGGGATGAGATTATGCTCGGCACCGATATTTGTTATGCGCCGGTGCTCGATATGGACGAAGCTTTTGAGCATCAGCACAATCGTGAGCGCGATACGATTACCGAAGCGTTTGGCATTAAACAGCCTAATATTGCGCCGCGCTTTAGCGGCACACCGAGCGAAATTCAGGGACCGCCGCCGACGATTGGTGAACATAATGATACGGCATTTGCCGATTGGGGCATTGATGGTGATGTGTTGGAAGGGCTGAAATCGGCTGACGCGATTTAGTTGTCGTGGTTCAGCCACCAGCTATCGAGCCGCGCGCCATAGGCTGAATGGCGGCCCGGGTGCTCGACATAGTGCCAGCGTGCCACCCATTGCGCCGGATTGTGATATAGCGGAATGAAATAGCGTCCGCTCATCAAACCACGGTCCAGCGCGCGCGCCGCCGTGATGAAATCATCTTGTGTTTCAGCCCGTGTCAGCGCGGTGATGGCGGCGTCAATGCCGAAATCTTTGATGCCTGCATAATTGCGACTGCCCGACGTGTCAGCAGCTTCGCTGCCCCAATAATAGGCCTGCTCATTGCCCGGTGATAGCGAGGCGAAATAATTATAGGCAATCAAATCAAAGTCGAAATTCTGTAACCGTCTTTGATACTGGCTGGAGTCGATAAGACGCACTTTCAAATCAACGCCAATGCCTGCCAGCATACGCCGCCATGAGAGCGCCAAGCGTTCATCGCTGCGCCGCTGCACCAATATTTCCAACTCAACTTTCTGGCCTTGAGGGTTGATAAGGCTTTTGCCTTGTAATTGGTAACCGGCCTGTTCGAGCAGTTGCACGGCCTCTCGGCGTTTGTCGCGGTCGCGCCCCGTGCCGTCGCTTTCGGGCGGTTGATAGCCCATTTCAAGTTCGACTTGCGGTATCAGGCTGCGTGAAAGCAGTTCGGCCTCACCATGACTCATGGAATGTTCGGCGGCACTCAATTGTGTATTGCCAAAATAGCTGCCGGTGCGGCGATAAACATCGCCATATAAAATTTTGTTAATCCATTGAAAATCAAAAGTCAGGTCGAGCGCTTTGCGCAAGGCCGCATCAGCCAATAGGGCACGGCGCGTATTCATCACAAAAGCACGCAAACCTGACGGCGTTCCAAGCTTGATATCTTCTTTAATAACGCGCCCGTCCGTCGCGGCGGGGAAGTTGTAGCCGGTTGTCCAACGTTGTGGATTGCTCTCGAACCAAATATCAAGGTCACCCGCCTTAAAAGCTTCAAAGGCGGTCGCCTCATCTCGGTAATAGTCTTCAAGAATGGTCGCAAAATTATGCCGCCCGCTATTATGGGGCAGATTGGCAGCCCAATAATCGGCACGCTTTTCAAATTTCACCTGCGCACCCGGCGTAATC
The DNA here is from genome assembly GCA_022428185.1 of Alphaproteobacteria bacterium. Taxonomy (GTDB): domain Bacteria; phylum Pseudomonadota; class Alphaproteobacteria; order RS24; family RS24; genus UBA8337. The sequence continues at coordinate 5,865 of JAKMCZ010000186.1, forward strand.
TCCACCACCTCATAAGGGCCGGATCCGACCGGCAATTCCAGCGACGATGCCTGAATATCGCGCTCTTGGTAAATATGCTTCGGTAAAATCGGCATCAGACCGATAATCAGTGGCAATTCTCGGTCGGGCGGCTGCGGTTTGAATGTGAAGGTGACCGTGCGTTTATCGGGTGTGGTTAGTGTTTCAACCTGGTCGTAATAATAGCGATGATTAGGGCGTCCCTTATCGCGCAGCAATTGCCAAGAGAAAGCAACATCGGCGGCGGTAATCGGCGTGCCATCGGCAAATTTGGCTTGTGGCCGAATGGTGAACGTAACTTGACTGCGATCGGGCGCGGCGATGACGCTGTCGGCCAATAATCCATAAAGCGCGAAAGGCTCGTCATAATGGCGGTCAAGCAGGCTTTCAAAAACACGCTCCCGAATGTTTTTGGCCGCATTGCCGCGAATGGAAAACGGGTTGAGGCTGTCGAAGCTGCCAATTTGCGCTTGTCTAAGGCTGCGCCCCTGCAAGGCATTGGAACTGGCGTAATTATAGGATTCAAAATCGCTCGATAATTGCGGCACACCATGCATGGCTATGGCATGGTTTTGAGCCATCGCTGAACCGGCGGTAAAGAATAAGGCGGAAATGATTGTCAAAAGTCGCATGGTTTATCCTTTTTTCGACGGCCAGATAATCTGCCGAATCCAGCCGAGAAAACCATTACTTTTATGGTTTAAGTAGTGCAGGTAACGCATTGTTTTATTGTATTCTTTTATATCAGAAAACATCGATTCACGCTTTTTAATATCGCGTCCTTTGTCAAGCTCACGAACCTTTTTGGCAGGGTTGCCTGCCGCAATCACATTGGCCGGAATGTCTTTTGTAACCACTGAGCCAGCACCAATAACACTATTCTCGCCAATTGTGACACCTTTGCAAACTTTCACGCCTTCGCCGAGCCAAACATTTTCGCCAATGGTCACGGGCGCATGTGGGCCGGGAGACGCCAAACGGTCATAAATTTCGTGCCAGTCAGCGTCAGAAATATAAACCCGACTGGCAATCATCACATTATCGCCGATGGTTACATGGTCGGCGGAGACAATTTGCAGACCGGGGGTCAATAATGTGTGGCTGCCAATATCAATGCGCCCGCGACCGCCGGTCTCGTTTGGCCAAGTGCAAAGGCGCGACATTTGTCCGCGTGAGGTTTGAATATGAACATTGTCGCCGAGATAAATATCATCACCCCAAATCTCCAGCCTGTGTGGGCCGATAATTTCCAAACCGCTGCCGACCGCCGCGAATTGCGGTTTCACGCGCCAGCGCGTGTAAAGGCGGCGCGTGAAATTGACCAATAGGCGCATGGAATAGGGTTTGTGGTCACGACGCATGTTGTTCTTCTTCGTCTTCCTCTTGAGCCTCATTCGGCGCGTCATCTAGGGGCGCTTGGTTCCACTCAAAACTTTTATAATCAGGGTGCTTTTCAATTGTCGGCTTGACGATGTTGAAATAGGGAGAGACATCAAAATCGCGCGGCGTGAACAGTGAGTGATGGCGAATATGCATTATTTCTCGCTGATTTTCGCGCGTAATATCGGGCAAAATTGGATAACGCACAGCCTGAAAGGCACGGGCGATTAGGGTTGAGCATATGGCCTGTGTCGGCTGCCCACTGCCGAGCGCAATCATGCGGCGTCGCCAGCGCACCGGCACGGGCGGTTGCGGCAGTAAGTAGCGCGCCAAGTCGACGACATTTTTAACATCATAAGATTGGCCGATGGATTTGATGACAAAGTTACTGACGATTTTCCGGTCTTCGTCATTAATCAGGGCAGGGCGGCAGATGCGGGTATTGTATCCGAGATATTTGGTCAATGAGGCGGCAATTACACCATCGGTTAAATCGGCCTCAACCAGCGCGGCAGGATGCCCGTGCTTGTCGCGCAATCCCGCCTCGCGGCCAACAAAATAAGCCGCATGCGACCAAGTTGATTGCGTGAGATATTTAATGGCCGATGAGATGCGTTGATTGCCTTCGACTAGCAACACGTCGCCCGGTTGAAGACAGGCCTCCAATTCGGCCAGCGGGATAAATTGATAAGATCGATAATTGAGTATCGGCTTTTCAAGATATTTAATGATGAGCCGCCCGAAAAAACGCAGCACTGGTCTAAGCATGACGTCGTCGCATCCTAATGCGTATTATTGACTCGCACCGCATAGCGGGCACCGTCAAAGCTGCCAAAAATTTCATCGACTTGCGGGTGCCTTACAGGCTCCTCGCTCGTGTCAGGCAAGAGGTTTTGCTCCGACACATAAGCGATGTATTCGGTTTCTTCATTTTCTGCGAGCAGATGATAAAACGGTTGGTCTTTGCGCGGGCGCACCTCCGCAGGAATAGACTCCCACCATTCGTCCGTATTTGAAAAAGTCGGGTCGACATCAAAAATCACCCCGCGAAACTCGAAGAAACGATGCTTCACCACGTCGCCGATTTGGTATTTTGCTTTTCTTTCAATCATGCCGCGCTCCGCAATTCTTTGCTTATATTTGTGTATCATAACACCAATTACTTGATTTTGTGATAGCGCTCTGCAAATTTGTTGCCAAACTTGACCACATTAAACGATTGGACATCGACATGACCCATTACGACGCCTTGTTTTCGCCCTTCACGCTGAACGGCCTCACCATTCCCAACCGCATTGTTATGGCGCCGATGACACGCAGCCATTCGCCGGGCGGTCATCCGACTGAAGACGTGGCGGCCTATTATCGCCGCCGCACTGAAGGCGGGGTCGGTCTGATTATCACTGAGGGCACAACCGTCGACCATCCATCAGCTAGCATGGATCCGAATATTCCGGACTTTCACTCGCCTGAAGCATTGGCAGGGTGGAAGCGCGTGGCGGAGGAAGTGCATGATGCAGGCGGTTTGATTATGCCGCAGCTTTGGCATACCGGCTCGATGCGCCGCGACGGCACCGGACTTAATCCGGAGGCCAGCACATTGTCGCCGTCAGGTCTTAAATATCCAGGCAAAGCAGTTGGTGAAGCAATGACCAAAAAAGACGTTACCGACATTGCCGATGCCTTTGCCAAAGGCGCAGAAGCAGCGCGCGAGGCCGGATTTGACGGCGCTCAATTTCATGGCGCGCATGGCTATTTGATTGACACGTTCTTTTGGGAAGGCACCAATGAGCGCGACGATGAATATGGCGGCATGTTGGAAGAACGCACCGCTTTTGCCGTTGAGATTATCGAAAAATCACGCGCGGCTGTGGGCAAGGATTTCCCCCTCATCATTCGTCTGTCGCAATGGAAGCAGCAAGACTTTGAACATAAAATGGCGACCGACCCCGATAAGCTGACGGCATTTTTGCAGCCAATGGTCAATGCGGGCATTGATTGCTTTGATTGCTCGACGCGCCGGTTCTGGGAGCCTGAATTTGAGGGTTCTGATTTGAACTTTGCCGGTTGGACCAAGAAACTTACCGGACTGCCGACCAT
>JAKMCZ010000075.1 GCA_022428185.1 Alphaproteobacteria bacterium
CCGAAAAAGCCCAACATAATCATCGTCACGAAGAGCAGGTTGGCGGCATTGCGATGCCGCGAAAACAACTCGACGAGGCCGCGCATGGCAGACATGGTGCTACTGCTCCACCAAATTCACGGCGACACCCGGCGCGGCTTCGTTAAACCGCGTCAGCAACAGCATCTCGCCTGCCGCGAGGCCGTCTTTCAACAAAACCTGCGCGCCATCATCGATGAAATTCTCAATCTTATGGCGCGCCAAGCGTCCGTTTTCGACCAGATAAACCGTATCGCCTTCATAAATCGCATCGCGCGGTATCGGCATCACATCGGGCACTGGCTGGGCCAGCAATTCAACCGTGACAAAAGCACCGCCGCGCAAATTTGACGGCAGATTGCCCTCAATGCGCGCAAACACGTCAACGCCGCGCGTCGTCTGACTGATTTGTGCACCGACGCGTTCGATCCTGGCGGTTAAATCAATGCGCTCGGCACCGACCTGCCAGACAATATTCACCATGCGTCCGACAATTTCGCTATTGCGCTCCAAAAAGCGACCATATTCAGCGTCCGACAGGTTGAACACCACGTCGAAATTATCGCTGTCAAACAACAGGCCGACCTGATCATTAGGGTTTAACACGCGCCCCTCGCGCGCATTGATACCGCCTAAATAGCCGCTAAACGGCGCGACCATTTTAGTATTGGTCAAATCGCGATTGGCTTTTTTGACTTGCACATTTATCCGGTCGACCACCGATTGCTGCTGCTCAGCACGCGCCGCCTTAATCGTCGCGTCAGTGGTTTTATCGTCCAATGTCTTTTTTGACACTGTGCCTTTTTTGAACAATTCCTGGGCTCGCGCTTTTTCTTGGCGCGCCAACTTGGCCGATGCTTGGCGCTCGCGCAGCACAGCCTTTGCCCCTTTTAACTGGGCGCGCGCATCGTCGAGTTGGTTTTGATAAGTGAACGGGTCAATCTCCAGCAGCACATCGCCTTTTTTCACATAACCGCCATCTTCAAAATCAGCCGCCGTGGAAATCACCTCACCCGACACCAGCGCCCGCAAATTGACCTCACGGCGGGCGCGCAATTCGCCAAATGTCAGAATCCGTGGTTCATAGATGCCATAGGCGATGGGTGTTGCCGATACCGACCAAGTGCGTTCGCGATTTTCGGCCGGTTTGGTTTGCGGCTTGGTCGCGACCAGCATTGAGAAGGCAAAAAAGCCACCGACCAAAACAAGGATTGGCAAAACCAGCTTTCTGAGCCGCCCGCCGCCATGCGCGTGCGCCTGAGAGCCTTGTTGAGGGCTTTGATTATCAGCCCCTTTGTCAACATGAGCGCGCATTCGCTCTCCAATATTTTTCAAAAACTGTTGCATGTTGCCGTTACAGATACCTTCACCGCAAAAACTACTTTAGATATAACGCAATAGCGGTGTTAAACCAGTCTCAGGCGATGTTTGGCGCGACGATTAGGCCGAGAACGCCTCAGACGGCTCAAATACATAATTTTCATTGCAAAACTCGCAGCGCACCTCGACATTTTCCTGCTCTTGCATTTCTTCGCGATCATTATCCGACAGTCCGGCCAGCATATTCAAAACACGCTGGCGCGTGCACGGGCAGGCAAATTTCAGCGCGCGCGCATCAAACACCCGCACACCATCTTCATGGAACAACCGAAAGGCCAGCTTCTCGCCGCTCAAATCAGCATCCAGCAATTCGCTATCCTCGGTCGTCCCCAATAAGATTTCCAGCCGATTCCAATCATCATCGACCGGCGCATCATCGTCTTCATAACCCTCAGGCGGGCGTTCAATATCTATCGCGCCGCCATCGGCTGCGGTTTGTTGCAGCAAAATACCGCCGGCGCGCCATTCGGTTTTACCGCCGGGCAAGAGCAGCGGTGCCGCCGCCAACTTAATCGACGTGCCAATCTGTTCCGAGCGTTGAAAGTAACCGAGCGCCGCATCGGCCAATGTTGCCCCTTCCAGCGGCACTATGCCCTGATAACGTTCCATATCGGGGCCTTGATCGACGGTGAAAGCCATATGGCCTTTATCGCCCAGCAAGGCCAAACCATGCGTGTCATTTTTTAACGCGGCGCTGACCGCTTTATCATCAAATTGGGCGAAGCCGCGCAAGCCGCCCGCTTTTTCATCGGGGGTATAATCAGCCATCAACATCGATATCGGCCCGTTGCCCTGCAATTGCAAAATAAACCGACCATCAAATTTCAACATGGTGCCCAGCATCGCCGCCAGCACCAACGCCTCACCCATCAGACGGCTGACCGCTTCGGGATAATCGTGACGGCTCAAAACCTCGGACGCCAGTCGGTTCAGTTTGACCACACGACCATTGACATTTTGCCCTTCAATGCGGAACGGCAGAGCGTAATCGCCTGACTCAATAGGGGCAGTGTTTGCGTCCGTCATCAGGCCGTTTTGTCCAATCCGAGGCAGTGCAGCAAAATCGCTTTTTGCGCATGGGCACGGTTTTCAGCTTCGTCAAAAACCACTGAGCGCGGCCCGTCAATAACCTCGGCGGTCACTTCACTATCGCGATGGGCGGGGAGGCAATGCATGAAAATCGGGTCATCGCCGCGCGCCATTAAATCTTGTGTCACCTGATAGGGTGCCAGTGCTTCGACGCGGCTCTGCGTTTCAGCCGGGTCATCGCTCATCGACACCCAGCAATCGGTAATCAGTGAAGCCGCGCCGTCAGCCGCCTCTTGCGCCGTGTCGCATAGGGTAATTTTAGCCCCTTTGGCGCGCGCTTTATCAATCTCGGCAGCGCTTATTGAAAACGCTTCTGGCGAGGCCAAAGCCAGCTCAAAATCCAGCAAAGCGGCGGCATGAACAAACGACATGGCAACATTATTACCATCGCCCAGCCACGCCAAACGCTGTCCGGCAAAGCGCCCCTTATGCTCTTCAAAAGTCATTAAATCAGCGACGATTTGACACGGATGACTATAAGCGGTCAGCCCGTTAATCACCGGAATTTGCGCATCAAGCGCCAATTCGGTCAGCGTGTTATGTGGGCCGGTGCGCAGCATAATAATATCGGCAAAGCGCGACAGAACCTGCGCCGTATCGGCAATGCTTTCGCCGCGTCCCAATTGCATATCAGTATGGTTCAAAATAACCGTCTCGCCACCTAACTGGCGCATACCCATATTGAAAGACAGCCGCGTGCGGGTCGATGGTTTTTCAAAAATCATTGCCAATGCGTAACCTGCCAGCGGCGCGTCATCATCGAGAGCGCCTTTAGGTTTTCCGGCACGCGCCGATTTGCGGGCATGAGCCGCATCGAGCAGATGACGCAAATCATCGCCCTCCAGATCGGCAATATCGAGAAAATGGGTTTTTGGTGCGGTCAGGCTCATTTTTTATTTTCCACCTCCGTTTTGGGCGCGCAGTTTTTCGCATGCCGCTTCCAACGCTGAAATCGCCAGATCAATTTCGCCTTGCGTCACATTGAGCGGCGGCAAGAGGCGCAGCACATTATCGCCCGCGCCGACGCTTAAGAATTTTTCATCGCGCAGCGCCGCAACCAATTGCTGATTTTGTGGCTTGCATTTAAGGCCGACCATCAGACCGCGTCCGCGCAAATCTTCAAATATGTCGCCATAATCATCGAGCAGCCGCGCCAAATCCTGACGGAAATAAATCGCCATTTGGTCGACATGAGCCAAGAACCCATCAGCCAAAACCGCGTCCAACACCGCCGACCCGACCGCGCAACCGAGCGGATTGCCGCCATAGGTAGAGCCATGCGAGCCGGGCTGCATGACCGCGCCGACAGCCTGACGGGCCAACACCGCGCCGAGCGGGAAACCGCCGCCAATGCCTTTGGCAATCGCCATAATATCGGGCGTGATATCAGCCCATTCATGCGCGAACAGCTTGCCGGTACGGCCAATGCCGCATTGGACTTCGTCAAGCCCCAGCAAAATGCCGTGCTTGTCGCAAAGACTTCTGAGGCCGCGCAAAAATTCAGTGCCGACATCGCGCACACCGCCCTCGCCTTGCACCGGTTCGATAAGGATACCCGCCGTGGTGTCGTCGATAAGCTTTTCAACCGCTGCCAGTGACAGCTCCGCGCATTGCACAAAACCTTGCGGCGCAGGGCCAAAACCGTCGAGATAGGCCTGATTGCCCGCCGCCGCCAGAGCAGCCAAAGTGCGGCCGTGAAACGCGCCGTCAAAGCCGATAAGCGTTACCTTTTCGGGCGCGCCATTGACCGCATGAAATTTGCGCATGGCTTTAATCATCACTTCCGCCGCTTCGGCGCCGGAATTGTTGAAAAACACCAAATCGGCAAAACTCGCATCGCATAATTGCGTCGCCAGCTTTTCCTGCTCAGGAATTTCATACAGATTGGACACGTGCCATAGTTTTTCCGATTGCGCGGTTAACGCCGCCGTCAGCTTGGGATGCGCATGACCCAGCGTATTGACTGCAATGCCCGAACCGAAATCGAGATATTTCTCGCCCGTATCGGTTTCCAGCCACGCGCCATCACCCCGGACAAACCGCAAATCGGCCCGATTATAGGTCGGCATAATATGGCTGTTATTTAAGCCCATAAGTCCTTGCTCGCTTCTTCCATCAGTCAAAACGCCCCACACAATAAAAACGACGCATTAACGTAAGGCGCAATAGAAAAAAGCCGCCATTCAGCGAAGGCGGCTTGCTGAGGACAGTTTTTACCCCAAAAACGGGCATTTTAGCAAGAGGGGGCGGGTTTTACGATTTCAGTCGCCAGCCGCGCGCCAACACAAATTGGCAAATCAGCGAGGCGATGAGCGTCAGCGAGACCAACATGCCCGCGCCGAATAAAAGCGAGCCTTCGGCATGGCCGGTCAGCGCGTAGCGGAAACCGTCAATCATGTAGAAAAACGGGTTATATTGCGTCACTTGATAGGCAAAGCCGGGCAATTGCGTGACTGAATAAAACGTGCCCGACAAAAACGCCAAAGGCGTAATGACAAAATTGGAAATGGTCGCCAAATGGTCGAATTTATCGGCCCAAATGCCGCCAATCAGCCCGATTTGCCCCAATAACAGCGAAGCAATCGCGGCATAAAACAGCGCTACGGCAAAACTGTGGACGGTAAAATCGACAAAAAACGACATGGCGGTAAACGTGCCGGCACCGACAAACAGGCCGCGTGTCAAACCGCCAAAGGTAATGCCGATATTAAGCTCGAGCGGTGATAAGGGCGGCATCAAGAAATCGACAACATTGCCCTGCACCTTAGCCACCAGCAGCGATGATGAACTATTGGCAAAAGCATTTTGCACAATCGACATCATAATCAGCCCGGGGGCGAGGAAGTTGATGAACGGCACACCGTTAATATCGGGACGCAAACCGGCCAGAGCGAGCGAGAAAATCGCCAAAAACAGCAAAGTAGTGACAATCGGTGCCATTAACGTCTGCATCCAGACTTTGGTAAAACGGCGCACTTCTTTGAGATAGAGCGTCCACATGCCAAGCCAGTTAAACCGCCCGAATTGGCGCACGCCGAGCTCGGGATAATCGGTCCCGACGGCTGTCGACTCATCAAATCCGGGCTGTGCGCTTGCTTTTGCTTGGTCCATAGGCGCGACAATAGGCCAATATTCTTTTGGTTCAAGGCAAATTTCGCGTTTGAGGCGACTCGATTCATGTGGATAAGCGCGAATCAGTCTTTCCCTTTTGCCACTACATTTAGTAGAAAATAAGAGTGCAGCCACTAGATGTGGTGATGACAGGACAGAAATTTTGCAGCAGCAAACCGAATTAGGAGGGTAATAGTCATGGCATGGACTGATGACCGCGTTGAAATGCTTAAACAATTATGGACAGACGGGCTTTCGGCCAGTCAGATTGCCCGAAAAATGGGCGGTGTCACGCGTAATGCCGTAATCGGCAAAGTGCACCGATTGGGCTTATCGGGCCGCGCAACCCCGGCGCGCGTCTCAACCGCGCGCATATCGACCGGTTCGGAGCGGGCGCGCCCGTCGACCCCGTCACTATCGGGCAGCGGTCGGTTTCGAACTGCCGAACTTGATGAGATTAAAGACCAAGTGGTTCCCGAGCCGATTTTAAGCCCCGAAGAACGCGCCAGCGTGTTGCATTTGACCGAGCATACGTGCAAATGGCCGATTGGCGACCCGGGCACCACCGAGTTTCATTTCTGCGGGGCGCGGGCCAAAACCGGCAGCCCGTATTGCACCACCCATGCCGAGCAAGCCTATCAACCGCTCGAACGCCGTCGCAGGAAAAAAGTGGCGCGCTAGCAAAAAGTTTAAGGCCCCGCTCCGGCGGGGCTTTTTCTTACCTATTTTTGCTTTCTTGCTGGCTTTTTGTCTATAACTCGGCAATTATGCAGCGCTTCAGGGAGGGTGTTATGCGTCAATTCAAAGATAAAATCTGTGTTATTACCGGTGCCGCCAGCGGCATTGGTGCGGCCTGTGCACACGCTATGGCAGCGCAAGGCGCGGTTATTGTCGGCACTGATTTGCGCGCCGACATGCTGGCTGAAACCAAAGCTTCGGTTGAGGCCGAGGGCGGCAAAATGCACACCTATCTGGTCGATGTTGCCGATCGCGATGCGATGTTTGATTTGGCCGCCGAGGTTGAAAAACACCATGGTGGGGCTGATTTGATTTTGAACAATGCCGGTGTTGCTTTCGGCGCTCCGGTGGCGGAAATGCAGCTCGATGATTTGAAATGGCTGATGGATGTTAATTTTTGGGGCGTGGTCAATGGCACACAAGCCTTCCTGCCACATCTGATTAAGAAAAACAGCGGTCATGTTGCCAATGTGTCATCAATATTCGGGCTTATCAGCGTGCCGACGCAAAGCGGCTATAACGCTGCCAAATATGCCGTGCTTGGGTTTACCGATGCGCTGCGCCATGAAATGCGCGGTACTGATATCGGCGTCAGCACCATTCACCCGGGCGGCATCAACACCAATATTGTGCGCCATGCGCGCCTGCCGCAAGGCCCTGAGGCCGAAATCGAACGCGAAGAGGCGATTGAGCGCTTCGCCCAATTCACCATGACCCAGCCCGATGGCGCAGCCAAAGTGATTATCAAAGGCGTGAAAAAGAACAAGGCGCGGATCCTCATCGGCCCTGATGCGCACGTGGTGGACTGGATTAAACGCCTGTTCCCGTCACATTATTTACGCCTCATGCCGATGATGGATCTAGGCCGCGACCGCGACTGATTTTCTGAACAGCGAAATCACTGTTGACAAAACCGCTACTCAGTCTTAAATCGCTATTAATAATCATTCTTAGTTGCAAGAAGGCTTTCGACTTAACTTCATGACGCGTTTCCGACCGCTTATCGCATTGGCCTTTTTGGCTGGCTTTTTAAGCCTTCAGCCTGTGACGCAAGGGGCGGCGCAAGCGCAGCAAGAGGTTAATGTTTACTCCTATCGCCAGCCCTTTCTGATCGAACCGTTATTCGAAAAATTCACCGAGCAAACCGGAATTCAGGTGAAAATGATTTTTGCGAAAAAAGGGCTTATCGAGCGGGTTAAAACCGAGGGTCGACGCTCGCCCGCCGACCTTATTTTGACGGTTGATATTGGCCGATTGCAGGCCGCAAGCACGGTCGCCCAGCCGGTAAATTTGGACTTGTTACAAAGCCATATTCCGGCCAATGCGCGCGGGCGCGACAGTAAATGGTTCGGCCTGACGTGGCGCGCGCGTGTCGCTTATGCCTCGAAAACACGGGTCGGCGAAGAAACCCTGCGCTTTGCCGATTTGACCGACAAGAAATGGCGCGGACGCATTTGCCTACGCTCGGGCCAGCACCCTTATAATATTGCTCTGTTTGCTGCCATGCTCGACCATTTGGGCGAGGCGCAATTCAAAAACTGGCTGACCGGTCTTAAAGCCAATCTGGCCGGCAAACCGTCGGGCAATGACCGCGCCCAAGTGCGCAAAGTCTATGGCGGAGCCTGCGATATCGCCATCGGCAACACTTATTATATGGGCAAGATGCAAACCAATAAGAAAAAGCCGGAGCAACAGGATTGGGCCAATGCCGTGCGCATTATCTTTCCCGACATGCCGCGCGGTGGCGCGCATATGAATTTGTCCGGCATGGCACTGGCAAAACACGCGCCCAATCGCGCCAATGCACTAAAATTGATGGCTTTTCTGGTTTCTAAAGAAGCACAGAAAATTTATGCCAAGGTTAATTTCGAATACCCTATTCGCGGCGATATTGAAGCCTCGGCACGCGTCAAAAGCTGGGGCGATTTCACCGCCGACACCATTGCACTCGAACGCATAGCCGCGCTGCGCGCACGCGCCAGCGAGATAGTTGACGAAGTGGCTTTCAATAACGGCCCGTAATATGGCACACTGCGCAAGCGTTTCTTAATCGGAGCGCTTCTTAATTGAGGCAATTCTTAAAGGGAGAGAGAACATGTCTTTTAGCGGAGGCTGCTATTGCGGCAAAGTACGTTACGAAGCCGATGGCGATGCATTGGTAAAATTGCAATGCCATTGTCGTGAGTGCACTTACATCACCGGCGGCGCAGCCAATCTGACGATGGGCGTTGGCGAAGCCGGTTTCAAATATACAAAAGGCGAACCGGCGCAGTATAAGCGCGATGATCTCGACGGCGCAGTAACAAGAGAGTTTTGCGGCGATTGCGGCACACCGCTTTTGACCCGCGCACCGGCCGCGCCGGGGGCGGTTTTGTTGAAAATCGGCTCGCTCGATAATCCGGCCGATTTTGGCGGCCCCGATGCAGCGATTTATACCGATGAGATGCACGGCTTTCATATCGTCGCTGATGGCATCGCCCAGTTTGGCAAGTTACCCGGCTAAACCGAATAGCCGAACCGAACACTCAAAACGAGTATTCGAAATTGGCGCATAAAAAACCCCGGCAGATTTCTCTGCCGGGGCTCACGCTCACTAGGGGATTAGGTGCGCGAGAATTCGGGATAGGCTTCTATGCCAAGCTCGGATTTATCGAGCCCCAAGACTTCGTCATCATCTTCGATGCGAATGCCCATCACCGCTTTTAGGATTGACCACAAGATTGTGCTGGTAACCATGGTGAAGACACCGACCGAGACCACGCCAATGGCTTGGACGCTGTAAGAGGCGTCCCCATTGGTCAGAGGCACAATTAATGTTCCCCAGATACCGCAGACCAGGTGAGCCGGAATGGCACCAACCACATCGTCGATTTTCAGCTTGTCGAGCAGCGGTACGGTAAGAACAACCAAAATGCCGCCAACCGCGCCGATGAAGACAGCCGACGGAATGGACGGGGTCAAAGGCTCGGCGGTGATTGACACCAGCCCGCCAATGGCGCCGTTCAAGGCCATCGTCAAATCGACTTTGCCATATAGTGCGTTGGACGCAACCATAGCAGCCACAACACCAGCGGCCGCAGCCATGTTGGTGTTGATGAAGATATTGGAAATCGCTGCCGCATCGGCACCGGAACCCAGAGCCAATTGCGACCCGCCATTAAAGCCGAACCAACCGAGCCACAAAATGAATGTGCCCAAAGTCGCCAAAGGCATGGACGAACCGGGGATCGGATTGACTTCTCCATTGGGGCCATATTTTCCGGCGCGTGCGCCCAAAATAATGGCACCGGCCAGAGCCGCCCAGCCACCGGTTGAGTGGACAAGCGTTGAACCTGCAAAGTCAGAAAAGCCCATTGCGTCAAGCCAGCCTGTGCCCCATTCCCAGCTACCGACGATCGGATAAATAAAACCGGTCAGGAACAAGGTGAAGATGAGGAACGGCCATAGCTTCATGCGCTCGGCAATTGTGCCGGAGACAATAGAGGCGGTTGTGGCGCAGAACACCATTTGGAAATACCAGTCTGAGCCGGCGGCATAACCACCTGAGAAATCAGGCGTTTCGCCGGCAATCGCGCTGTCATCGGCAGACCAGACATCGAACAGTGCGCCGATATAGCCGCCTTCTTCAATGCCATACATCAGATTATAGCCGACCAGCCAGTACATCAGACCGGCAATCGAGAACAATGAAATGTTCTTCACGCAAATGGTTGCAACATTTTTCGACCGCACCATGCCGCTTTCGAGCATGGTAAAGCCGGCAGCCATAAACATGACCAGAAAGCCGCAAACGAGAAACAAGAATGTGTTGAACACATAAGCTGTCTCTGGGCTAACTTCAGCAAGGGCCGGACCGGCTGCCAAAGACAAAGCCGAACCCAGTCCCAAAATTTTGAGAGTATTTTTCAACATTGGTGG